>JALWLQ010000225.1 GCA_027084095.1 Persephonella sp. | reverse complement strand
GAGATTGAAGGTCTAAAATGTAGACCCTGTGGACTTCACGGCCACAACGAATGTCCAACCGGCACATTTGAATGTATGAAAAATATAACTCCTGATATGGTTTTAAATAGCCTGAAAAATCTCATGGCACTAAATCGTTAATAGCAATATATTGTGTTTATAACTATATCACAGGAGGGTCTGATGCCCATTCATATTGACGCAAAAGAAGAAATCAAAAAATTATCCAATCAGATAAAAGATGAGCTTATCCAGTGGAGAAGACATATACATATGTATCCTGAGCTTTCTGCACAGGAACACAAAACAGCAAAATTTGTTGCAGAAAAGCTAAGAGAGTTTGGTGTTGATGAAGTAATAGAGAATTTTGGTGGAACAACAGCAGTTGTCGGACTTATAAAAGGAAAACATGATATAACCGTAGCCCTCAGGGCTGACATGGATGCTTTACCTATGCAGGAAAAAACAGGTAAACCTTATGCCTCAAAAGTTCCAAATGTGATGCATTCCTGCGGCCATGATGCCCATACTGCTATTTTATTGGGGGCTGCTAAAGTTTTAACCAAGCTGAAAGAACATCTTCAAGGAAATGTAAAACTTATTTTTCAACCCTGTGAAGAAAGGCATGACTGTGATGGCGCAAAAAAATTGGTAGAGGCAGGGGTTCTGGAAAATCCAAAAGTTTCAGCTATTTTTGGAGCTCACATGTTTCCTGAACTTCCTGCTGGAAAAGTAGGAACAAAAATAGGTCATATGATGGCTTCTTCAGATATATTCCATATAAAAATTAAAGGAAAAGGTGCCCATGCCTCCAGACCTCATCTTGGAGTTGACCCTGTTCTTGTTGGTGCACAGGTAATAAATTCTCTCCATCATATAGTTAGCAGAAAAGTTGACCCATTACATCCGGCAGTTTTAACTATAGGAAGAATAACTGGAGGATACGCAGATAATATAATTCCAGATGAAATTGAGATGGGGGGCACAGTCAGAACTCTTAGCCTTGAGCTTAGAGACCAGATACCAAAATGGATGGAGCATACTATATGGGGTGTTACCCTTTCTTACGGAGCTGCTTATGAATTTGATTACAAGCATGGAACTCCACCTGTGATAAATGATGAGAAAACAACTAAATTTGCCCTTGGGATGATGAAGGATTTACTTGGGGAAGAAAATGTTGTTGAGCTGGAAAATCCAAGTATGGGTGGAGAAGATTTTGCTGAATATCTTATGAAAGTTCCAGGAACATTCATCAGAATTGGAATAAAAAATGAAGAAAAAGGAATAATAGCACCGCTCCACAGTCCATTATTTGATATAGATGAGGATGTCTTGCCTATAGGCGTATCAGTTATGGCGTATCTGGCGTATAAATGGGTAGAAGAACACTCCTGATTTAGCCTACTATTTTGTAATTTTCCCCTTTTATAAAGTCCATAATTTTAACGACCATCTGGGACGGTAGCAGTCCCAGTTCTTCTTCTAATTTGTCTATCTTCCCGTGTTGGACAAATCTATCAGGGATGCCAAATCTTAGTAGTTCATTAGAATACCTGTTATCCAGAATGTATTCTGCTATTGCACTACCAAACCCACCATTTATGGTTCCATCTTCCATCGTGATAACAAAATGATGGTTTCTAAGAAGCTCTTTTAAAAGATTTTCATCTATAGGCCTTATAAACCTTGCATTAACAATTGTTGGGTTTATTCCATATTTTCTGAGTTGTTTTTTGGTTTCTTTTGCTTTTTCCACATATTTACCAACGGCTAAAATAACTATATCTTTTCCTTCATCTAAAACTTCCCAGCTACCTACTGGAATTTCCTCAAATCCTTCTGCTTCCTCTCCTATGGCTGAACCACGGGGATATCTGATTGCAAAAGTTTTACCTGAGTTTATTGCAGTATAAAGAAGATTTCTGAGCTCTTGCTGGTCTTTAGGAGCAGATATAACAATATCAGGAATTGCCCTTAAGAATGCTATATCGTAAACTCCGTGGTGTGTTGGACCATCTTCACCTACCAGACCAGCTCTGTCTATGGCTATCACAACAGGTAAGTGCTGAAGAGCAATATCATGAATAACCTGGTCGTATCCCCTTTGCAGAAATGTTGAGTAATAAGACAATACAGGTTTCATTCCTTCTGCTGCAAGCCCTGCAGCAAATGTGGCAGCATGTTGTTCAGCTATACCAACATCAAAAAATCTATCAGGAAATCTATCTGCGAACTCTGTTAAACCAGAGCCTTCCTTCATAGCTGGGGTGATAGCAACAACCTTTTCATCTTTTTCAGCAATTTCAACCAGCGCTTTGCCAAAAACCTTACTCCATGAAGGTGGAGCTCCAATCTTTTTGATAGGGGTTCCTGTTATCTTGTCAAATGGAGATATACCGTGAAAAGGAGTTGGATTTTCTTCAGCAGGTTTATAGCCTTTACCTTTCTGTGTAAGAATATGCAGAATTATAGGGCCTCTCATTTTCTTAATATTTTCCAGTGTTTTCTCCAGCTCAGGTAAGTTATGTCCATCAACAGGCCCCACATAAGTAAAGCCAAGCTCCTCAAATATCACACCAGGGGCAAACAGACCTTTTACATATTCCTCGAACTTCCTTGCTACTTTTGCCCCCTGCTCTCCGAAAACTTTTTTAATGATATCTTTCAGCTTTTGTCTGGATTTCTGGAAAACCTCATTTGTGATTATTCTATTGAAATATGTATAGATTGCCCCAACATTTGGGGAGATGGACATCTGATTATCATTCAGGATTACAATGAATTTGCTTGGGTCTAACCAGCCGGCATGGTTCAGTCCTTCAAAGGCTTGACCTGCTGTCATTGCACCATCACCAATAACAGCAATACTCCAGCCTTCCTCTTTTTTCAGGTCTTTTGCTATTCTCATTCCAAGAGCAGCAGATATAGAGGTGCTGCTATGTCCTGCACCAAAATGGTCATAAGGACTTTCTGTCCTTTTAAGAAAACCAGATATACCTTTATACTGCCTGAGAGTAGGAAATTGCTCTTTTCTGCCTGTTAAAATTTTCCATGAGTAAGCCTGATGACCTATATCCCAGATTATTCTGTCAATCTCTGGGTCAAACACCTTTAAAAGGGCTATTGTAAGTTCAACAACCCCAAGGGAAGGTCCTATATGACCACCATTTCGTGAGGTGACCTCAATAATATAATCCCTGATTTCCTCTGTTAATACTTGGATTTCATCTTCAGAAAGATTTTTAAGGTCTTTGTAATCATTTATTTTGTTTAAAATTTTGTATTTGCTTAGCATTTTTCCTTTCCCACATAATTTAAGTATAATTTCTTAATTATATAATAAATTATTAAGAGGTAATTCTATTGGATAAATCTATTCTTGAAAAAATAAAATTCAACTCCCATGGTCTTGTGCCTGTTGTAACCCAGAGCTATTACACAGGAAAGGTTCTTATGCAGGCTTATGCCAATAAAGAAGCTATAGAAAAAACCATAGAAACAGGTTATGCCACATATTACTCCCGTTCCAGACAGGAGCTATGGGTGAAAGGAGAAACATCAGGAAATAAACAAAAGGTTGTAAAAATAAAAATTGATTGTGATGAGGATAGTGTCTTATATCTTGTAAAAGATTACGGGGTTGCCTGCCATACCGGAGAGGAAAGCTGCTTTTACAGAGATATAACCCTAAAAAAAGAAGAAAAACCGGATGCTTATGAGATATTCCATGCTTTATATGAAAAAATACTGGAAAGAAAAACAACCAGACCAGAAGGCTCTTATGTTGCAAAACTGTTTGAAAAAGGTTCAGACAAAATTATCCAGAAAGTAGGAGAAGAAGCAATAGAAACCGTTATAGCCCTTAAAAATAAAAACAAAGATGAGATTGTTTATGAAACTGCAGACCTTATCTTTCATTTAATCATTGCCCTTGCTGATACAGGTATTAAATTAGAAGATATACAGGAAGAATTGTTAAGAAGATATAAGTAAGGATAAAAGTTGGAAAGTGTTCATTTAAGCAAGTCCGGTTATTTTTTACTGGAAAAGAAAAATGGAAAAAATTTTATAAAAAATTTTTATAAATCAGATTACACAACGGGGGATAAGTATTTTTATATAAAAGCCAATCAGATTAACTTAGAAAAATTAGAGAAGTATCTACCTCCTGAATATATTGACAAGAGCTGTTACTTGTTTCAATTGAATAAAAATCTTAAAAATTCTAATCTTTCCAAAAAAACAAAAGATATATATTTTGCAATAAATTTATCTTTTTTAAATACAATAGGCAAAACACCGGAAAAAATTACAGACAAAGATATTGAAAAATTCCTATCAATTTTAAAAAGAAGAGGAAAATCAAACAGTACTTTGGGAGTTGTTTACACGGCGCTAAAATATTTTTATCAGCATTTACTTAAAGCAATAGATTTTAAAAATATAAAACGACCTTCGTTATCTATTCCAGTTTCTGGCACTTTATCCAGACAGGAAATACACAAAATTATAAACAGCATATCAAACATAAAACATAAATTATTAATTGAAGTGGCATATGGATGTGGACTTAGGCTTCAGGAAACAGTTAAATTAAAAGTTAGTGATATTGATTTTAAAAATAAAACCATTATTGTGGGAAAAAATCCAAGAAAAGTTCCTGTTCCAAATTCTTTACTTATAAAACTTAAAGAATACTTAAAAAACAGAAAAAAAGGTTATCTATTTTATTCAGATGGTAATATCCACAAACACCTCACCTCAAGGGCAGCAGAAAATATTTTTAAAAAAGCCCTCAAAAATTCAGGTATTAATCGAAATTTATCATTTAAATCTTTACGGGATTCTTTTGTTGTTCATATGATAGAAAAGGATGTAAATCCGACAGTTATAAGAAAGATATTGGGAATTAAGAAAAATCAGTTTGAAAGTAAGTACAAGCTTTATTTTAAATTCCCATCACAACTTCCAGACCTACTTGTTTTTGAGGAATAATTTCGTTTAATAAAAAAATTTTTTCCTTGCCTGTAATCCTCCCTAATCCAGATTAATTTCCAAATAACAAGGAGGTTCAGGTATGCGAAAGTTTATTATTCCCCCATTATTATCATCCTTTATTTTTTCGTTTGGTTATGGAATGGATGACCCTTTGATAAACAGGACTATAGTTTCTGACCTTGAAATTGTAGTGGGAGATGCTTCTGATAATTCCCTTGCAATTTTTAACTTCAGCAGATATCTGAAAAAAAATATATCTGCAAAACTTCTGGAAAAGTATTACAGAGAGGATAAAGTTAGAGGAGGAAATATTGCTGGTGATTATAGGGATGAAATTATTATTGCTTTTGGTAAAGAACGGAAATCAAAAGATATAAAAGGGAAAATCGGAATAATTAGACCAGGTCTTTACAGCTATGTAAGATTTATTGATGTTGGATATTCTAAATATGATGATATAGCTATAGGCAACGTATATCCCGACCAAGGTGAATATGATGAGATTATTGTTGGAAGTGCAAACAGGGATACTATTGATGTGTATACAGGCGTAGGAAAAAAAGTTGCATCTGTAAATGTTCAGTTTGAAAGATATGACAAGCTTGCTGCAGGGGATGTTGATGGTGATGGATATGATGAGATAATTCTGGGAGATGCCTCAAAAGATGAAATTAGAATTTTTAAATTAAAAGGTAGACAATTAAAAGAGATTGGAAAAATAAAAGATTCTGGCATATTTGACAGGAATGATAGAGTTGCTGCAGGGGACATAGATGGGGATAACATTGATGAAATAATATTTGTTAATAATGATGGCACAACCAGATATTTTATGTTTGAGGAAGGAAATGGATTGGCTCCCCAGAAAAATGAAAAAATGAATCCATCAAAATTCAAGTATGACAAATACAGCCATGTGGCAGTTGGAGATGTAAATTCTGATGGAAGAGATGAGATTGTAATTGCTTACGCAAAAGATAATAAAATCCATGTCTACACGCCAACAAGAGAATTAGGAAGTATAAAGGCAGGCATAGAAAGATATGACAGTATAGCACTTATAGATACAGATAGCGATTCTGTAGTTGTAGGTAGGCCTATTGGACCCAAACAGATGGTAATAGAAAATCAGGTAATAGCTGTTATTAATGAACCACCTAAAGAAAGAACCCTATTTGGAAAACCTGACAGCCAAAACTCTCTGGGTAAACTCTACGCCTCTTATGAAAATCAGGAACAGAAAACAACTCAGCAAACAGTGTCTGCCATTAGTAGTGTTGCTTTTTCATTAGATGCTTCAGTAAAAGCAGGAATACCTAAAGTATCAACTATGAGTATAAAGGTAAAACGTCAGGTGGAATTCTATACTGAAAAGACCAAAGGGCATACTCTATCTATAACAATAGGTCAAAATATGAATGCAGATGTTTATGAAGACAGAGCGTTCACTTTAACATCAACTTATAATCTGTATGAATATCCAATTATAAGCCCTCCTTACCTTGCTAAAATAGATGGGAAACAGCAGTATATCCTGATATCTGTTCCAGTATCTTTGAATACAAAAAATATAGGAATTTACAGGTCAAACAAACATATTAATGGTTATGTGGCTTCTTATCCAGATAGGAAGACAAAACTTCATAACTATTCAGCTGGTACAGAAATAGCCAGCTGGGAGATGAAGATTAGCTGTGCACCTTCAGGGATATTTTTCTCTCAAGAAGAAGGAACAGTTTCTATTCAAAAATCTAAAATAACACATAAAATAGGTATAAAACTTGGGAAAAAAGGCAGTTTAGGACTTGTAAAGACCGATGTAAAATTACAGGGAAACTATACAAAGACCAGTATTAACACACATAAAATAAGTTTTGAAAAATCAACAAGTATCAGTGTTAAATATGCAGGAGGATTTCCAGGCTGTAATTCCAAAGATAAACAATACACAATAGGAGCAGTTCTTTATTACGATAGTGTTGATGGTCATCTTGTTCTTGATTATTATGTCCCAGAAAAAGGTAGTTATTACAAAGCTCCTTCCTTAGAACTACCTGTTAAACCTCTGATACTGGACAAAAATGGTAAAGTCTTGAAATCAGGTATTTTACTGAAAATTCCCAATTTGAAAAATAATTTAATGCTTAAACAGAAACTGTAAAATCTGGTAAAATCCTTAGAAAAAAGGAGGAAGTTTATGTTAAAGGAAGGAGATAAAGCACCAGATTTTTGCCTACAGGGATTGACACCTGAAGGTGAAGAAAAAGAAATCTGCCTGAAGGACTTACTTTCTGAAGGGAAATATCTCATTTTATATTTTTATCCAAAGGATAATACTCCCGGTTGCACCACTGAAGCCTGTGATTTTAGGGATAATCTAAATGTGATTGGGGATAAAGCTGTTGTTGCAGGTGTTAGCCCAGATAGTATAAACAGCCACAAGAAATTTAAAGAGAAGTATAATCTGAATTTTTATCTCCTTTCAGACCCAGATAAAAAAGTTTTAGAAGCCTATGATGCCTATGGTGAAAAAAAGATGTATGGAAAGGTAACAAAAGGAGTTATCCGTTCCACATACATAATTGCTCCCGATGGAACAATAGTCAAAAAATGGAGAAATGTTAAAGCCAAAGGTCATGTTGCAAAAGTAGTAGAAGAATTAGAGAAATTATTAAATAAATAATTACTATCTTTCGCCCCTCTGATTTGTCGTAGGGGGCTTTTCTTCTTAAATTTTCTTTAATTTCAAACACTTATTTGACACAAATCAATTATCTTTCATCTATCTTACCTATATTTATTAATAGTTAATAATTTTTTGGAGGATTTATTATGTTTTCTCAGGATGAAGATATATTGAGTGCCATCTCAAAAGTGGATAGACCTGTTCTTGGAAAGGATATACCAATTCTGATTTTCAGGGTTCTGAGACATTATTCCCAGATTTACATGGAAGACCTTATGGGAGAAAAAGCATCAAATATAGTTTTTCTAAATGCAGGAAAAGAGCTTGGAAAAAAATTAGGAGAAAAACTTCATGATAATGACCTGAAAAAATATCTTGAAAATATAAGTAATTTTTGTAAAGAACAAAAGATAGGAATATTAAAGATTATTGAACTTACAGATAACAAATTAGTGGTTCAGCTTGACGAGTGTATCACCTGTGCAGGCATGGATAATATAGGCAAAAGAATTTGTTATTTTGAAACAGGGCTGGTTGCAGGTCTGGTTGAGCATTTTGTAGGTAATAAAAAAGTCATAGCCAGAGAAACCAAATGTAATGCAAACGGAGAAGGAACCTGTGAAGTATCTGTAGTTTTTTAATTACTTATGTTTTCTATATAAAGCTCAGCTAATATAAAAACTCCTCAAAAATTTCAGTAATTTTAAGTTGCTCATATAAAAAAGTTATAGTAAACTATTGTTTTGCTAAATTAGCTTGAGGAGGAAGAAATGCACCAGTTAATCAGAGAAATAGAGCAAAGATACATTCCACAGGATATTCCAGAATTT
>JALWLQ010000224.1 GCA_027084095.1 Persephonella sp. | reverse complement strand
CTTCTATTGTTTCTTTTTTCTGTAAATCCTTTTCAAACGGATAAACTTCTTCCATCTCTGATTCAGGTCTTGCAACTATATTTGTAATCAGACCATCTTTATCAACAAGAATAATAAGAGGAACATCTACCTTTCTAATATTGTAGTTATCAATTGCATCTTTATATCCAAGATAAACAGGAATTTTAAGTGGAAGCATTTTTTTCAGTTCCTGAACCTCTTTTTTATCAGACCTGCTTAGCAGAACAGCCATAAACACGACCTTGTCTTTGTATTTGTCATAAAGCTCGTTCATATGTGGTAGGAATTTAAATGTTCCTGGCTGGTCACCTATGGCAAAAAATATAATCACAGCAGGTTTATGGTCAATAACCTGAGATGCTTTTACCACTTTTCCGGTTTCATCAATAGAGGTAAAATCTCTAAACTCTTTTCCTACAAGGGTGTTATCAAATGCAAAACTTAAAGAAAAAATTGTTAAAAATACCATTATTATCTTTTTCATCTCAAATCTCCTTTCCAATATTATTTTCCCTTTCATCCCCTACCTCCGTTAAAACAACCTTTGTTATGCTGTTCACAGATTTTTGGGAATTAAATTTTATATGGATATAATTCCCTGTAAGTCCTACTTTTTTTCCATCCCTTTCTGATATAACAAGAACTTCCAGCTGTTTGCCCAGGTATTTTTCCCTAAACTTTTTATTTTTTTCTTCTGAAATCTGTCTGATAATTTTTGTTCTTCTTTTTTTCTCCTGTGGATGAACTTTATCTCCCATTTTCTGGGCTGCTGTTCCTTTTCTTTCTGAGTATGTAAAAACATGTATATATGCAAAAGGCAGTTCTTTTATCACTTTTACAGTATTTTCAAAAGCCTTTTCATCCTCTGTTGGAAAACCTGTTATTAAATCTGTTCCTATTGCTGTATCAGGTCTCCTTTTGATAATCTCATTAACTACCTGTGCATATTGGGAAACGGTATAATTTCTTTTCATATCTTTCAGGACTTTATCATCACCGGACTGGATAGACAGATGAAAATGGGGAGCAATTTTTTCCTCTGAGGTTATCAAATCAAGAAGTTTGTCATCTATCTCATTAATTCCCATTGAGGAAAGCCTTATTCTATAAAGCCCATCTATTTTAATAAGCTGATTTAACAAATCATATAAAAATCCTTCTTTATGGTCATATCCAAACTGGGAGAGCTGTGTTCCTGTTAAAACAATCTCTTTAAAGCCTCTATCAACAAGGATTTTCACCTGCTGGACAATCTGGTCTATTTTTGCACTTCTGACCTTCCCTCTTGCAAAAGGAATTATACAGAATGAGCAAAAACTGTTGCATCCTTCCTGAACTTTCAGGATAGGACGGGCACCTTCATAAAAAGTGCTTATCTGGAATGTTTCAAACTCATTTTTCCTGAATATATTATCTATAAAAACCTTATCCTGTCTTCTTTCATTTATATACTGCTCAACCAGTTCCAAAACAGCTGTTTTATGGGAATTTCCAATAACAAGGTCAACCTCTTCCATTTTTGCCAGTTCTTCTGGAGAAACCTGTGCATAACAGCCGGTTGCAACCACAATGGCTTCAGGATTTCTTCTTTTAGCCTGTCTGATTGTTTTTCTTGAAGTTCTATCAGCATCATTTGTAACTGTGCAGGTATTTATCACATATATGTCAGCCTTATCCTCAAATTCAGACAGAATATATCCTTTATTTTCAAACTCCTCTTCCATAGCAGAGGTTTCAAAATGGTTCATTCTGCATCCTAAAGTTGAAAAAGCAACTTTCAGTTTTTCCATACCAATCCTAAAAAAATTTGTTTAACACAAGATAATTTTATACAGATTTTATGAAATTCAAATGAAATTAATCAGAAA
>JALWLQ010000223.1 GCA_027084095.1 Persephonella sp. | reverse complement strand
TTCATCTGTTCTTTTGTTGTGTTCTGTGCCTCATCAAGAATGATAAAAGCATCATTAAGGGTTCTTCCTCTCATAAATGCCAGTGGTGCAATTTCTATAATATTTTTTTCCAGCATATCTCTAATCTTGTCAGGGTCAACCATTTCATATAAAGCGTCGTATAAAGGTCTGAGATATGGGTCAACCTTTTCTGTTAATGTTCCCGGTAGAAATCCAAGTTTTTCTCCTGCTTCAACTGCTGGTCTTGTTAGGATAATTCTGTTTACTTTTTGTTGTTTCAGGTATGAAACAGCCATAGCCATTGCAAGATATGTTTTACCTGTTCCTGCAGGACCTACTCCAAAGGTTATATCATTTTTCTTTATAGTTTCTATGTATGCCTTCTGGGAAGGAGTTTTGGCCATTATTGGTTTTTTTCTGTGGGTAAACAAAATCGCTTCGTAGTTTCCAACAACCTGCTGCTGAGGAGTTTCATTTTTGTATCCAACGGCCAGATTTCTAACATCCTGAGGTGATAGCTGATGACCTCCTTCAAAATAAGATGCCACTTTTTGCATAAAATCCTCAAATCTGTCTAATTCTTCTTCTGTCCCTTCTGCAATCAGACTTGTTCCTCTGGCAAATATATCAACCCCGAATATATCCTCAAAGAACTTTATATTTTCGTCTTTATTCCCAACTATGCTCCAGAAAGCTTCCTGTGGAATTTGAACCTCTAATTTTAAAATCTTTCTTACCTCCTTTTTATTTATCTACGGTGATAATTTATTCATTTTTAAAAATTTTCAACTTTAAAGTGAAAACCAGCCTTCCGGTGGCTGAATATAAATTTTTTTATTTTCCACATCTATTTCCTTCACAAACTCGTTGATAAATGGTAGATGTCTGATTTTTTCATCGGTGCATTTTATAATGAGATAAGCTGTTGATAATCTGTCGTCCACTTTTATGATTTTTCCTACAACTTTGTCATTATAAATAACATCGGCATCTATAAGCTGGTATTCGTAGAATGTATCTTTTTCAGGTTTTGGAAGTCTGGATGTTTCCACATAAAAGTATTTATGTTTTATTTTTTTTGCTTTATCTAAATCATCATATCCCTTAAATCTGATTAAGCCTTTTTTTCTTGAAAATGCTTCAACTTCAAGAGGCTGAAAATTGCCTTCTTTATCTTTTACATAAATAATTTCAGGCAGTTTAAAGTTAGGGGGGAATATCTCTATTTTTAAATCTCCTCTTACCCCATGTGTTCCGTGTATTTTCCCAGCAATGACCATTTCCTCTTTAGTCATTACTGTCCACCTCTCCTTGTGGCTATATTTATTTCTTCTACGCCATTTTGTTTTGCAATATCCATTAGATGCACAACTTTACCATATTCAACTCTTCTGTCAGCTATAACCACAAGAGATTTTGCATTTTTTGATTTTAGAAACTGGACAATTTCTGCGTCTGTTACTTTTTGACTGCCAATATAGTAATTTCCATCTTTATCAACAAATATCTTTACAGGTTCTATTGATGTTTTTTCTGCTGTTGCCTGTGGTAGTTCCACATTTATTGATGATATTGGAGCAAGTGTGCTTACTATTCCCAGAAATAATATAATTATAAAGGCAATATCAACAAGAGCTGTCATATCAACAACAAAGCCTGTATCCTGTGTTTTCATATATTTTCTAAAATTCATTTTTACTTACCTTCCTTATTGGAAAGTTCTGTAAGTTGATATATAAGCTCTATAGCAAGATTTTCCATCTGGGAAACAATAAATGATAATTTAGACCTGAAATACCAGTAGGCTGCAAGGGTTGGAATGGCAATAGAAAGACCAAAAGCCGTGGTTATCAATGCCTGTGATATTCCTGAGGATAATACCTGTGGATTTGAAAGTCCTTCAACAGATAGTGCTTCAAAAACCTGTATCATACCAACTACTGTCCCAAGGAAACCAAGTAATGGGGCTATGGCAGCAATAGCTCCTATTGCATTTATATATCCTTCAAGTTTAGGAATTTCTGCCCTTGCAATTTCCTCTGCAACAGTTTTAAGCTGTTCTTCGTCTTTTCTTCCTCTTATGTATGCCTCCAGAACTCCTGCCACAAGGGCTGTAGCTACTGAGTTTGTATTTTTCGCTATTGTTATGGCTTCTGCAAATCTACCTTCCTGTATGTAAAAGGATATTTCTTCTAATTTTCTGACAGGAAAGGTTTTCCTTGAGGAAAGGGAGTATAACCGTTCAATAATAAATGCTATTGCCAGTATCCCCAGAAATAGAAGGGGATACATTATAGGTCCACCTTTCTGGAAAACTTGAATTATATATTCCATCTTTTATCCTCCTTTATCTACATTGGGGAAGCCCTTGTTGTAGTTGTTTTAACTTTTGTTGCAGGGGAGGGCTGAGGTTATATTTTTTAAGAGGTTTCAGCATACATGCGGCTTCCTGTTTATGACCTTTACTTTTCATTATTTCGGCTGCTTTAATTCTGGCCTTTATCACAAATTCCTTAGCTTCAGGATAAAGATAAACCACATTTACAAAATTGTTAAGGGCTTTTTCCAGATTACCTTCCTGCTGGTATATCAGCCCAAGGAGATAATAACTTTCTGCTACATGGTTGTAATCTGAGCCATTTACAGCTTCTTTTAGATATTTTTTAGCAAGTTGTGGATATCCCAGTTTTAGCTGAATTTTTGCCAGATAGTAGGCTATATCATTTCTGTATTTAGGAAATCTTGTATATAGGTCTTCAAAATAGCTTTTTGCCTGTGTTAAATCCCCTAATTTGTAATATAAAATTGCAAGCTGATATCTGTTTTCATCTGTATCTGGCATCTGTTTAAGGACTTCAATGGCTTTTTTCAGGTCTTTTTGTTTAATATAAATTTCCACCAACAGGGATTTTGCATTCAGGGAATACTCACCCTGTGGATATTTTTCCAGATACTGTCTGAGGGTGTTAATCGCATCAGGATAATCATTTTTCAGGTAGTAGAGATATCCCAGCTTATAAAGGGCGTAATCACTTTCTTTGATATCCTGTTCTATAATCTGGGAGTATAACTTCTCAGCCTCGTCAAATTTCCCTTTGCTAAGGTAATAGTCTGCAAGCTGAATTTTAAGAAGATTTACAAATGGGTAATCTGGGTATTTTTCAATAAATTTCTTAATCTGGGTTGCCACATCCGTATCTTTTGAATTTTTCATCTCAAGGAGTGTTAACTGGTAAGCAGCATCTATAGCCTCAGGACTATCTGCATATTTCTCAATAAACTGCCTGTATATCTCCCTTGCTTTTTCGGTTTCTCCTGCATTGTAATAGCTATTTGCCATTCTGAGAATTGCCTGCTTTCCAAGCTTTGTATCTGGGTATCTGTTTGCAAAGTTTTCAAACTCCTGTGCAGCTGTAAGGTAATCTCCCTGTAAAAAGTATGTATAGGCATATAAATAGCTTGCTTTCTGGGCTATTTCATCGTCTCCTTGAGATAATTCTTCCAGCACTTTTCTGGCCAGTTCAGGTTGTTGTTTTTTGATGAATATGTAGGCAATCAGGAGTTTACTTTTTCTGTCATTAATTTTCTGGGCTATCTGGAGAGCTTCATCAAGAAGCCCTGCATTAAATGCCGAAATTGCCTTTAGATATGGGTCTTTAAAGGCTTGATATGCTTTTTTATATTCTTTTTTAATAAAGAAGTACCATCCCAGTAAGTCTCTCGCGTAATCCTCGTCATACTGGCTTATCTCTTTTACAACCTGTAGATATTTTTTGTATTGTTTAAGCTGGAAGTATATATCTGCAAGGTATTTTAGTGCCTGCAGCTTTTTCTCTGGGTCTGTCAGTCCGTCTAATGCCTTTTCTATGTATTTTGCTGCTTCCTGTGGTCTGTCTAACTTCAGGAGGGCATATCCTGCATAAAGGTCAAACTCTGGCTGGTTTATGGATTTAAACATCAAGAATGCATATCTGTATTTGCCTGAGTTATAGGCAGTTATAGCAAGCTTTTTCTTGAGATATTCAACATACTTTCCACCTGTTAATGCAGATTTTTGGAGGAGGACAAAGGCTGTTTCAAAATCTCCTTTGTCAGATAGAATTTCTGCTATTTTTATGTATAAATTTTGTGCAAGGGTTTTATCTCTTGTTTCAAGGACACCTGCTTTTTCAAGGGCTGACTTGATATTATCTTTTTTCAGGTCTATTATCCCAAGGCCATAAATCGCATAGGCTGCCATTGGGGTGGCAGTGCCGTATCCTTCAAGATATTTTTTGAAATAGCTTTCTGCCTTTGCATAATCTCCCAGACGTAAATAGGAGAAACCTTTTATCAGGAGAATATGTCTCCAGTAATCAGGGGATTTAATCTCGTTTAATGTCTCAACTGCCTTTTCAAACTGTTTATTGGCAAAATAGAGATAACCCTTCATATATTTGCAGTAATCTATAAACTCAACATTCAGATTTTCACATTTAACATCTTTAATCAGATTAAATGCTTCTTTATATTTCTTGTTATGGGCAAATATTACTCCGTGCCAGAACAGAAAGTTTTCATCAGGGGTTTCTGCATTTTTGAGGAGCTGGTCAGCTTCTTTTATTTTTCCGTAGTCCAGTAATAGTATTGCAGCAGATAAACAGGCTTTGTCTCTGATTGGGCTTGTTTCTTCTGTTTTACAGGTATTTTCAAACTGTTTTAGGGCTTTTTCTTTTTCACCAAGTTTGTAATACACAAGACCAAGAAGATATTTGGCTTCTGTTTTAAATTTTACATCTGGGTATTTTTTCAGTAGTTTTATCAGCTTATCCCTTGCTGATAAATATTTTCCGTTAAAGAAATCATCTATAGCATCAGCCATAAGGGCATTTTCTTCAGGAATACCCATAAATGAGGACGGTTTTTCAAAAGAGATTGATGGGGGTTCCACATTGTAAGGGGGAATTGGTGGGAATTCTTCAACAAATAACTGGGTTTCTATTTTCTGGCTTATTCTCAGTTTGTCTGGAGGTTGCAGAAAAGGTTTTTGTTCTATTTTTTCAACGGTTATTTCCACTGGAAATGTAACTTCCGGGACTTTTACCTGTGAAGCAAAGGAGACATTGAAGATTAAAAACAATATTAAAAAAGCTGTTTTTTTCATGTTTTTACCTCTAATGCGTTAATTGCTTTCTGTATGTCATTTTTAATCTGTTTTTGAAGCTCCTGAATGTTGTTGAATTTTTTTTCTTCTCTGATAAATCTTTTAAAAAATATCTTTACTTCTTTTATATCTTTTTCTAATTTTTCGCCTATAATGTGAGCTTCTATAAATGTTTTCTTTCCATCAACAGTTGGCCTTGTTCCATAGTTTATAACTGCCGGGTAAAGTTTGTGGTCAAAGGATACATATCCCATATAAACACCTTTTTTCAGGCATAAATCATTATCAGGAAGGATATTTATTGTAGGAAATCCTATTTTGTGTCCAAGTCTATCCCCTTTAATTACTTTACCTTTTATACAGTAAGTTCTTCCCAGATATTTTTCTGCTTCATCTACTCTACCTTCTTTTAGAAGTTTTCTGATTTCTGTGCTGCTTATTCTGGTGCTGTCAATTTTTATAGGAGGGATTACTTCAACTTCAAAACCTGCTTTTTTTCCATATTCTGATGCAAATTCCACACAACCTTTTCCACCATAACCGAAACGCCAGTCATGACCAACGATAATCTTTTTGCATTTAAGTTTTTGAGACAGAAAATCTAAAAATGATTTTGCAGATTTTTTTGCATATTCCTCTGAAAAATTTATTACATAAACATAATCTATATTTTGATATCTCAAAAGCTCTAATTTTGTAGGTAAGTCTGTTATACGGCAGGGAGCCTTTTCCGGATATAAAATCTTTTTTGGATGTGGTTCAAATGTAATTACCAGAGATTTCCTTCCTGTTTTTCTTGCCTCTTCCTTAGTTTTTTCAAGCAGATAAGTATGTCCAATATGAAAACCATCAAAACTTCCTATTGTGCATACAGTTTCTTCCTTTAAGGGTAAATCCTGTTCCGTGAGAACTTTCATTCTTCCTCGTTTAGAAATTTATTAGCCGCCTCCTGAATTACACTGTAAGAAAATCCTCTATTCTTTAAAAATTTTACTACATCGTAGAAATTTTTTTGTTTTTTGTATTTGTTTCTAAGCAGATTGAGTGCTGCTTCAAGTTCTTCTTCATAAGAAAAGTCTACCTGAGATATCCCTTTCTGATACAGTTTTTTCCTGAGATATAAAGGGCTTTTTCCTTTCTGTATGGTAAGTTCCTTATGCCTATACAGTAGTTTCTCATCATTTATATAACCTTTTTCTTCCAGTTCATCCAGAACTTTATCTATCTGAGTTTCATTAAATCCTTTTTTCAAAAGTTTTTGTTTTAATTCTTGCCTGTAATAATCCTTTTTTGCAAGTAGTTGAAATGCTACAGACTTTATTTTTTCCATTAAATATTTCCATCAAAACCATATAAACCTACGTCATATTCTCCAGAAGATACACCTTTGATTTTCAGGTCAAGGTCTGATGGATTTGTAGCATACGCAAGGGCGTCTTTGTAAGAAATCCAGCCTTTGTTATAAAGCTCTAAGATTGCCATATCAAAGGTTTGCATTCCGTATTCTGTCTTTCCTTTTTCCATAAGGTCTGTAATATGCTCAAATTTATCAGGGTCTACAATAGCATCAAATATTGCTCCTGTATTAATCAGTATTTCAACAGCTGGAACAATGCCTTCTCTGTCAGCTCTTGGAATTAATCTCTGGGATATGATTGCTTTCAGTGTAGAGGCAAGCATAAGCCTGATATGGTTTTTAGCCTCAAGTGGAAACATATCAATAATTCTGTTTATTGTTTCTTTTGCATCCTGTGTATGAAGTGTAGAGAAAACAAGGTGTCCGGTTTCAGCTGCTCTCAGGGCAGTTTCTATGGTTTCAATATCCCTCATCTCACCAACCATGATAACGTCAGGGTCTTCCCTGAGAGCTGCTCTTAGGGCTGTTGAAAATGTTGAGGTATCAAGTCCAATTTCCCTCTGAACTATATATGATTTTTTGTCTCTGAAAACATACTCAATTGGGTCTTCAATGGTAATGATAACATCTTCCATATTTTGATTTCTGTAATCAATCATTGCAGCAAGGGTTGTTGACTTACCTGTTCCTGTTGGACCAGTAACAAGGACAAGACCTCTTCTTTCAAGGGCTATATCTGCCAGTTTCGGAGGAAGGTTGAGCTCTTCAAATGATGGAATTCTTGTTTTTAAAATCCTGAATGCAAAAGCGTAAGTTCCTCTCTGTCTGTATATATTTACCCTAAACCTACTTACTTTTGGAATTGAATAAGATATATCAAGTTCTCCTTTTTTAATCAGCTCTGCTTTTTTTACTTCACTTTTTACAACCTGATTTATAAAATTAACAACATCTTGTTCTGTTATTTTTCCAAAACTTTCAATATTTACCAGTTTTCTGTTTATCCTGAAAATCGGATATCTTCCGATTTTCAGATGTATATCTGTTGCATTACTTTCAACCGCCTTTGTTAAAACTTCATTAAGTTCCACCTGTGATAGCCTCCCTTATTTTCTGTTCTATTTCTTCCCTTATTTCAGGATTTTCTTTCAGGAATTCTCTGGCTTTTTCTCTACCCTGTCCAATTTTCATATCTCCGTAAGAATACCATGCACCGCTTTTCTTGATAATTCCCAGTTCCTCCCCAAGGTCAAGGATTTCTCCTTCTTTAGAAATACCCTCTCCGTAAATAACATCAAATTCTGCCTCTTTAAATGGAGGTGCCAGTTTATTTTTAACAACTTTTACTTTTACCCTGCTTCCTACTTTTTCACCAGCATCTTTTATGTCTTTTTTTCTGACTTCCAGCCTCATATCTGCAAAAAATTTGATAGCCCTTCCACCTGTTGTTGTTTCAGGGTTTCCAAACATTACACCAACTTTTTCTCTTATCTGATTTATCAGAACTAAAGCAGTATTTGACTTGTTTACTGCTCCTTTTAAAACTCTCATTGCTTTAGACATAAGCCTTGCGTGTAATCCCACATTTGAGTCTTCAATATCCCCCTCTAATTCTGCCTTTGGAACCAGTGCTGCAACAGAGTCAATAATTACAACATCTACAGCACCACTTCTGATGAGTGTTTCTGCAATCTCAAGTGCCTGTTCACCGTAGTCAGGTTGGGAAACAATCAGGTCTTCTATATTAACTCCGATTGCCTTTGCATATTTAGGGTCAAATGCGTGTTCTGCATCTATGAAAACAGCTTTGCCCCCTCTTTTTTGGGCTTCTGCTATGAGGTGCAGGGTAAGTGTTGTTTTTCCTGAGGATTCAGGTCCATATATTTCTGTAACTCTTCCCCTTGGTATTCCTCCAATTCCTGTGGCAAGGTCAAGGGTTAAAGAACCTGATGGAATTGCCTCTACAGATTTTACTGCTTCATCGCTGAGGGTCATTACAGACCCTTTGCCAAATCTTTTTT
>JALWLQ010000222.1 GCA_027084095.1 Persephonella sp. | reverse complement strand
TTCCAACTTCTTTAGGTGTGTAAAACTCTCCTGCAGACTGTCCTGAACCTTCTGCAAACTTCCTGAGTAGGTACTCATAAGCATGTCCTATAATATCAGGAGGAACATCTTTTATCCCAAGTCTGTACCTGCTAAGAACATTAATTAATGCATGAAGTCTGTCATCGCTGATAATTCTTTTTCCTGCCTGTGTTGCGTTGAAATCTACGATATCAATAACTCCTTGTAATTTAGGATTTTCTTTTGCTATTGCCCTGACCACATCAGTAAGATACATACCAAGACCATGAACAGGGTGTTTTTTTATCTTTTCCCATCTGGCTATTTCTGGAATGTAAAACTTTACATAAGAATGGTCTGCTTCTATAAGCTGAAAAACAGTTTCTTTATCTCCAAACTCTTCTGATAGTTTTTCAACTTCATCCTCAAAAACATCTGATAATCTTTTAATGAAGATAAGTGGAAGTATATACTCTTTATATTTGGGTGCATCAATCTCTCCTCTTATTTTACAAGCAGCTTCCCAAAGCCAGTTTTCAAGTGTTTTGATATCTATCGTCACGATTTATCTCTCCAAAAATTTTTAGTTATTATAAAAAAATTTTCTTTAAAATGAGTTATCCACAGGTTATCCACAACAAGAAAATAATGTAAATTATTGATAAATAAACAAAATCCAAAAGTTATCCACAAGTTATCCACAGGGGTTGTGGATAACTCACAAAAAATTGTGGATAACTAAGCAAAAGTTGTGGATAACTTAGCCTGAAATTGTGGATAACTTCAACTTATCCACAAAGTTATCCACAGGGTTAAGTATTTGAAAAATAAAGAAAGTTAGCAAATGCTAACCTGTAAGTTGTTGTAATAAAATGATTTTTTAAAATTTGAGTTATCCACAGGTTATCCACAAGTTATCCACATTTTTCTTCCGCTGTAAGTTATTGATAAACTTATAAAAATTTGAGTTATCCACATATCCACAGGCTATTATTATTTTTATTATTATTTATCTTTTAAAAAATAAAAATTAAAAAGAAAAAAATCTATCTAAAAATCGGTAAAGGTATTTTTCCAGTTGGACAAATTTCTGATAGTTAGATATCATATCTTCAGGTTTCTGGATGTACTTTCCTTCCTGTTTAAGTTCATTTTCACCCTCTTTAATCCAGTTTTTTACACTTTCTAAATCAACCTCAAAATGAAACTGCAGTGCAACCACTTTTCCATCTTCAGTTTCAAAAGCCTGATTAGGACATCCTTCACTATAAAATGTATGAATAGTTCCGGCTGGAATGTCAAACGTATCCCCATGCCAGTGAAAAACTTCTAATTCCTGTGGGAAATCGTAAAAATATTTAGATTGCTCAGCTTTATCTGTTTTGAAAACAGGAAACCATCCAATCTCTTTATTTTCACATTTATAAATTTTGCTTCCCATGACTTCTGCAATCAGTTGAGCTCCAAGACACACTCCCAGAACTTTTTTACCAAGTTTTATTGCATTTTCTATAAAAACTTTTTCTTTTTTTAGAAATGAGTATTTATCTTCATCATAAACCCCCATAGGACCACCCATTATCAGAAGGGCATCAAAGGATGAAAAATCTGGGAATGGTTCATTTTTATATAAATGAGTTCCTTTTATTTGGGTTATGTTTCTGTCTTTTGCCCATCTGAATATATTTGCAGGTGTTTCATAAGGAACATGTTGCAAATAATGTATTCTCATAATTTACCCCCAACTACCTTTTGTTTCCTACTTTTCGAAAAAAGTAAATCCTACGATAAATTTTAAACCTGTAGATATACATTACTGTTTTCTATAAAATTAAATTTATGAATGAAATAGATAAATACATCTTGGAGAATATTGGCAAAAGGAGAATTTCTGGAGAAGAGCTTTCTAAAAATCTCAACATTTCCAGAACGGCTGTCTGGAAAAGAATAAAAAAACTTGAAAACCTCGGATACAAAATATCCCATGATAAAAAAGGATATCTGCTTAAGGAAAGAACAGAGTTTTTACTACCTTATGAACTTAATCTAAAAACACAATGGCTGGGACAAAACTATATATTTTTTCATACTATAAATTCAACCAATATATACGCAAAAGAAAATGAATTACCTGATGGCACGGTAATTCTGGCAGAAAATCAAACAGCAGGCAAAGGTAGAAAAGGGAGAAAATGGATTTCCATAGAAGGAAAAGGGTTGTATTTTTCAATCGTTTTAAAAAGGGATATTTCACCAACAGATTTGTTAGTTTATTCCCTGTTATTTCCAGTAGCTGTCAGAAAAGCAATAGTTCAGAAAACAAACCTGCCTGTAAGAATAAAATGGCCTAATGACCTGTATATAAATAATAAAAAACTTGCAGGATTTTTAATTGAAACAGAGATAGAGGGTAATTCTGTTACAAAACTGATAGCAGGAATAGGTATAAATATCAACCAGACAGAAGAAGACTTGGAGGAGGTAAGAAATATAGCCACTTCATTAAGACTGGAGTATGGTAAAAAGATTAACAGAAAGGAAATTTTTGCAGATATACTCCAGAGTATTGAAAAAGAGATTGATAATTTTGATAAAAGTAGGGTTGTTAAAGAGGTAGAAGAAAATCTGTTATGGAAAGGGGAAAAAATAAAACTGATAGATGAAGATATAGAAGGTAGATTGATTGGTCTAAATGAGTTTGGGGGAATTTGTATTCTTACCGATAAAGGATTAAAGGATTTTTATTCAGGGGATATCACAGTAAGGAGGATAGAATGAAGGTATCAGAGTATCATAAACAGGGTTTAAAAAATTTTGTGGATAATAAATCTGAAGGGTATGAAGTCTTAGGGTCTGCAAAAGAAGGAGCTCATAGAGTTGAGTTTTATATAAAGACAGATGGAGATAAGATAGTTGATGTGAAATTTAATTCATCAAAAAGATGTAAAAAGCTGATGGCTATAGCAGACTTAGTTGCAGAAAGGTTGAAAGGGCAAAATATAAAAAATATAGAAATTGACCCTCAAGAAATACTAAACTTTTTTAAGGAAGAAAAAGAAAAAGACAAAATGAAAAACAGGCTATCAATAGTCCTTAAAGCAATAGGTCAAACGTAAATAGAAACTTTTGTTCCTTCTATAATATTTTGGCGAGAAGATTTTGTGGCTTCCTCATTTTGAGGCTGAGAAGCCATACTTTGCTGTAAATTTTGCTGTAAAAGCATTTCTACCAATTTTTTTTGCAGTTCAAGTGCATCTTTATAAGTTGATACTCCAGAAACATTTCCTACTTCCATTTTAATAACCTCCAATTATAATTTAAGTGTAAAAAGAAAAAATATCAAGGTTGAATTATGAAAAAACTACTTGTTTTAATGGGATTTGCGTTGGTAATAACTTCTTGCCTGCAGATAACTGTAGGTGATAATACTGATGATGAAAGCTCAACACCAAGGGTGTTAACTGTCCAAACTACATGGTACTGGCAGTTAAATGGTAGTCTCAGAACAGACATACCAGCTGAGCTATACGATGTTGACCTGTTTGATACATCTTCCGAGACCATATCTCAGCTAAAAAAACAAGGGAAAATAGTTATCTGTTATTTCAGTGCAGGTAGTTATGAGGAATGGCGACCTGATGCATATAAGTTTCCATCAGAAGCTATAGGTAATCCACTTGATAATTGGTCTGGTGAATACTGGCTGGATATAAGAAATCCTGAAATCTGGAACATAATGAGAGACAGGCTTGACCTTGCAGTTGCAAAAGGATGCGATGGTGTTGAGCCTGACAATGTGGATGGATATACAAATGATACAGGGTTTGATTTAAATTACAATGACCAGTTAAGATACAACAGATTTCTTGCAGATGAGGCTAAAAGTAGAGGTCTATTAATTGGTCTAAAAAATGACCTTGAGCAGATACCTGACCTTGTTGATTATTTTGATTTTGCCATAAATGAGGAATGCCACAAATATGACGAATGTGATTTATTACAACCCTTCATAAAACAGGGAAAACCTGTATTTAATGCTGAATATGATGATATATATGTTTATAACGAGAATACTTTCAGAAATCTATGTAATGATGCTAAAAATAGAAATTTCAGGACAAATGTTTATCCTATTGAGCTGGATGGTAGTTTTGTAAGAAGTTGTGATTATGGAGAGTATTGATGATAAAGGTAGCTTTCTGTATGAACAGGGGATTAAGAGGATATCAGCAGGATTGTATTTATATAGATGGGGAGATTTATCAGGTTGATTTTATGAAATGTCCTCAGGAAAAGTTTTTGGATAAAGACACAGGAATTTTTGCTGTGTGCGATGGTATGGGTGGACTTGCTGAAGGAGATAAGGCAAGCAAATTTGTATGTGAAAAGCTAAAAGGTATGGATATAGATTTTTCCATTAATGCCGTTGAAAAAGCTTTATACCAGATACAGAAAGAGTTTGAAAAAACCGATATAAAATGGAGTGGGACAACCATAGCCGGTGTTTATCTCAAGGGTAGACAGGCAATTATTTTTAATGCAGGGGATAGCAGGGTTTATAAGTATACTTCTGAAAGGCTTGTTTATTTGTCCCATGACCATAGCTATGTGCAGGAGCTTGTGGATAGTGGAATTATCTCTTATAAAGATGCTTTTTATCATCCGGAAAGATATGTTGTTACTTTTGGGATTGGTGATGTGTTTTCTGAAGAGTGGAAAAGTGGTAATAGACCATATATTGTAGAAGATGAGTTAAAAGAAAATGAACTTTATATAATATGTTCAGATGGTCTGTCAGATTATTTAACAGATAAGGAGATATACTACCATCTGTATCCTGAGCCTTTTGAAAATTTTCCTATACTGATAGAAATGCTTGAAAAGGTCAAAAGTGATAACTACTCAATAATTCTTGTTAAACCAGGAAACTAAACTTTCAAGTCCACCCTATTTCTAATTTCTCCGTTTAGAAACGCTCTTATATTTTCAACTATTTCATTAACAAGTCTTTTTCTGGCTTCTATGCTGGTCCAGGCAATATGGGGAGTTATGAGAAGTTTCTCTTTATTTTTTATTTTGAGAAGTGGATTTTCAGGGTCTATAGGTTCTTTTTCAAGGACATCAAGACCTGCAGCTCCTATCATATTGCTATCTAAAGCTATTGCTAAATCTTTTTCATTTACAATACCACCTCTACCAAGATTTAGAAGTATTGCATTTTCTTTCATAAGTTGAAGTTCATTAATTGTTATAAGATTTTTTGTTTTTTCATTAAGGGGTGCATGTATTGAAACTATATCAGAGGTTTTTAAAAGCTCATCAAGGGGGTATCTGGGATATTTTTCTTTTCTTTCAACACCAGAGGTTGAGTAGTATATAACATCGCACCCAAAACTCTCAGCAACTTCAGCAACTCTTCTTCCAATTGTGCCAAGACCTATAATACCCCATCTTTTTCCATGGATTTCCCAGAAAGGTCTGCCTAAATGGGTGAATATATCGCTTTTTGCATACTCTCCTGATTTTACATAATCATCATAGTATCTAAGGTGCATCAGTAGATAAAAAAGCATTCCAAAGGTGGTTTGAACTACGCTCTCTGTGGAGTATCCAGCAACATTTGTAACGGCAATTCCTTTTTCCTTAGCATATAAAACATCTATATTGTTATATCCAGTTGCAGCTTCACATATTAGCTTTAGATTTCTGGCAGCGTTTATTGCATCCTTATCAATAACTACTTTGTTTGTTATTATGATATCTGCATCTTTAATTCTGTCGGGTAGTTCTGCAGGTGAGGTTGTAGGATATACTTCTAAATCTCCAAACTGGGAAAATATCTCAAGGTTTATGTCATTCCCCAGTGTTTTTGCGTCTAATATAACAATCTTCATTGCTTTTACCTCTTATATTATTAGGCTATCTTTTTTATTTTTATAGGTTGTGGCTTTTTCAGGTAATATCCTTGTCCATAAATTATACCAAGCTCAAGAACTTTTTTGAGTACAGTTTCAGAATGTATATATTCAGCTATTACTTTAATACCGATATCATCAGCAAAGGATTTTATCGCTTTTACTATTGCACGGGAACGGTAATTTGTGTCTATATCCTTAATGATACTACCATCTATCTTTAGATAATCAGGAGCCAGTTCTACCAGATGTGAAAAGTTTGAATAACCACTACCAAAGTCATCAATTGATATTTTGCATCCTATTTCTTTAATATGTTCTATTTTTGCTTTGAATGATGGGTAATCGTCTATATCTTCTGATTCCAGTAATTCGATAGTCAATCTGCTGGCAAGTTCTTTATTTAAGGTGTTATCCAAATACTCTATTATATTATCATCATATACATCCAGAGCAGAGAGGTTTAAGGATATATGCATCCATGGATTTTCCCTTAGGACTTTAATGTTATATTCTATGACTTTTTTAGTTAAATCAATATGTACATAGGTTCTTCGTATTGTGTTTAGAAATTGATATGGATATATAATTTTTCCATTTTTGGAAATGAGCCTTACAAGTGCTTCATATTTTAGAACTTCTCCTGTTTCCAGATTTATAATAGGTTGATACCAGCATACTATGTTGTTATTTTCTATAGCTTCTTTTATGGTGTAGATTTCTTCATTGCTTACATCCATGGGACCTGAATAAATTTCTATCTTGTTCCTACCGTTTTTCTTGGCTCTGTATAAAGCTATATCTGCCATTTTGATTGCTTCTTCTATAGATTTCTCAGTGTAAGGGGCAATTCCAATGGATACAGTAACTTTCATGCTTATATTATTGTAAGTAATAATCTTTTTGCATATTTCTGTCTTTATTTTTGTTGCAAGGGTTAGAATTTCGTATCTATAGTTTTCTGAATAGGGATTGCTTTTAACAAATAAAAGAAATTCTTCGCCTCCGTATCTAATAAGTATGTCATCTTCTTTGATGCAGTTTCTTATTCTTTCTGTTACCTCTTTTAATACATAATCTCCTGCTTCATGTCCAAAGCTGTCGTTGATTTTTTTGAAATGGTCTATATCTATAACAAAGGTGGTAAAAAATCCTTTTTTTAGTTTTTCTATGTTCTCATAGAGAAATAGTCTGTTATAAGCACCGGTCAAGGGGTCTATATACATTTTCTGGATGTCATCTCTGTATTTTAGGAACTGTATAAGGGAGATTATGATAGAAACAATGATAAGTATGGATATTATAAGGACAAATTCCTGAATTTTGTTTATTATGGATTGTATATCTTTTAGTTTATTCATTGAGAATTCTACAACAGCAATTCCAATAACTTGATTGTTTATTTTTATAGGTTTCAGTAAAGTTATCCATAATCCTGTATAGTCTGACTGTTTTATAACGATACTTTTACCTTTATTTAGAACTTCATCCCAGTAATCTCCATATATGTTAAAGCCCTCTTTAAAATTAGCTCTGTCTTCTTTGGATAAATCTATTAGATATCTAAGTTTTCCTTCTTTATCTTTATAGAGAATATAAGCGTATTTTACATCGTCTGTAACAATTATCGAGAATAATTCTTTTATTTTTTTTCTGAAATTTGGGTCTGAAAAGACATCCTCCACATCTCTGTTATTAGCTTCAGTCTGTATAGTTTTTATTATTTTGTTTAAACTCTGCACAACTCCTGGGATGATTGCATCTCTTATGATGCTATTTTCTATGGTTTTTTTGATTTTAGGTGCCATGATATAAACAGATACAAGTAACCCAAGTAGTATTATAAAGAAGGGCATATAATCAAGTAGTAATCTTCTGTTGTTTTGTATCACAGGTTTTTTTCCCTTTCTAAATATTTTTTATACCGGTCTGGTAGCTGAATATTAAACAATTTCAGTCTGTCTTTTACAAAAACCACATTAGGTCTTCCTTTCTTCCAGTAAATAGCTCCTATTGCATTTTTGTACTTCTTCAAAAGGTAATATTTTGTAACTATTGCAGGTTTCTTGCACCTCTTCAATAGATTTTCATCTCCTGTAATTAGTATTTCAGCTTTTGTACAATCACGCTGATGAGATAGTATTTTAGAATATTTCAGGATGTATTTTAAATCTGTAGAGACTGATACTCTAACCTTTTTGTTTTTTTTGGTAAGGATATGAACCATTTTAGAAATTATTTCAGCTTCTATCTTATGGATTTCCTTTTCGTATCCAAAAGCTGCAGAGCAAATAATAAAAATCCAGATTAGTATATTCCTCAGCATCTACTAAAAATCCTTTTCCAGTGTAATTAATACTCTTTTGTCTTCCTGGGAAACCTGTATATTTTTATCAATTAGCAAGGGTGTTTTAATGGCCTTTGTTAAGAGGTTAGAGCCTTTTATCGCAATTTTTGTGTTCTCCGTCAGGTTTATTTTTATACCTGCATTTAATTCAGCTCCTGATTTAATCCATATTCCATAAAAGCTATAGCCTTTTCTGTATATGTTTTCTATAAAAACTGAGTAATTTTTATGTTGTTTCCCTAATCTTATTAATCCTCCTTCTGAGGAGATAGTTTTGTATTTTTCTTCTGTAGGATAAACTTTGAAGTACATGGTAGTTATGTAGTTTCCTTGAAGAAAATTTTTGTGGTATTCAACAGACCAGAAGTAGTATTTGAGTTTTTCTGCTGTGTTTATATAGTTATATGTAGAAGGGGAAATAAGAATACTGTCTTTGATGATGAATGTTCCAGCTGTTATTGTTAATTTGCCTATAGGATAGATTGCAGAATATTCTAATGTTAGACTTTTGTTTTCTTGCTTTTTTAAGTTGTGGTTGGAGTGTGTTTCAATAAAAGAAGGGGGAGTGTAATACCTGGATAAGAATAATTTGAAATAGTCTAATTTATTTATTAGATAAACTAAGCCAATTCGCCATATTATTCCTTCTATGTCTTGTCCATATCCTCTTTCTGTGTTTTCGTATTTTATACCTGCTACCAGGCCAAGTTTAGGTTTTAAATTATAGACATTTTCTATATAAAAAGAACGGTAGTTTTCCCAGTTCCTATCTGTTAAGTTGGTAAATGGTATTTGCTGGATTAGTCTGTATCGGGAGTATTGGATTTTTGTTCCATAAAAGAGTTTTGTTTTATTTTTTTGATATTCTCCGACAATTTCTGTCCCAATTTTTGTTGAGTTTATTTGTTTAGAGTAGGAAGAGACTAATAAAGGGGGATATCGTATAAAAACGGGATTTGATAAATCTCCCTTTTCATATTCAGATGTGTTTATTTTGTCAGCATAAAATCTTAATTTTAACTTTAGTTCAGTGGATAATAATCTGGATATGGAGATGTATCCGTGGGATGACTGACTGTCGGAGTATTCTGGCTTGCTTATTAGGGTATCTCCACGAAAGTTATTTGAGCCTTTTATAGCTATGCCTGTTTCTATAGATAGCCTTGGGAGATAAAATCCCCCACTTATATAATAGTAGCGATTATTAATTTGTAGGTCAGAGAGATACTTTTTGGACTTATAAGTTTCTCTATTTATCAGCAAAAATGCTGAACTTTCAGCAGAAGTTTCTCCTGCAATATATACTGAAAAAGAATAATCTTTGCGTGTGGATGTAGATACTCTTATAGTTTTCGTATTTTCTGTTTCTGGTCTTTTTGTATATACTTTTATAATCATCCCTGCAGCTTCGTTATTAAATTTCAGGGCACTTTCCCCCTGATAAATCTCTATATGGTCTACATTGTCCAGCGGCATATCTGCCCATAAGGAGAGTGGAGTTTTTTTATAAATACCGCTGATTTCATGGTCATTTATAAACAGTCTTATTGTTGAGTTTTCTAAAGGATATACAGAAGCATAGGAGAGGACGTTTTCTCCATACTGGTTTCTTATCAGAGTAAAGTATCTTATGTATTTAAGTATGTCAGATAACTTATAAGCTTGAAGTTTTTGTATATCTTCTCTGGTAAATAGGATAAGATGACCTTCTGTTTCTTGAATGGTTTTTTTATAAAGTTTATTAAGTTCTGCATATTTATCTAATAACTTTTCCAAACTTTGCCCATAAGAAATAAAACTTAGAACTAAAAAGACTGTTAGTAATATTTGTGCCATATATCCAGCAACCTCGTGTAGTCTTCCGGTGTGTTAATGCTCCAGTATGAAAGTAAAGAGTTCTTCACGGCTTCTAATTCTTTTTGGTGGATTTCCTTTACATTTAGCAGGTTTGTCCAGGCATAAAGAGAACGTTTTCCTGCGCTATACAGGTTATTAGCAATATTAAGGGCATTTTTAGTATAAATGGTGTTTAGAAATTGTTTTTTTTCATTTATTACAGGAATTACTGCATCATAGTTGTTTATTTTATCCAAAAGAAAAGGAATTAAATCAGGGTTTAATAATGGTGTATCGCAAGTTGCTATGAAAATAAATTTATTTTTTACATATGGAATGCAACTTATAATACCGTTTAAAGGTCCTGAATAGAGGTTTTTATCTTTTACAAATAAAGGGTGTATTGTTAAGTCGCTTATATCAGGTAAATACAAATTCTTGTCTTTGTTTGTAGAAATAATTATCTGATTAGAGTATTTTGAGATTTTTTCTATAATTATCCGAAAGAATGTTTTTCCGTTTAGCTTCAAAAATGCCTTGTCTTTTCCCATACGCTTGCTTTGTCCACCTGCAAGCAGTATAGTTGTTATTTCTTTTTTTTCTGACATTTTTCGCATAGACCGAATATTTCTAATCTATGGAATTCTGGCTTAAAGTTATATTTTTGACAGATTTTTTCTTGTAATTCTTCTATTTTGTCTGAATGGAATTCTATAATTTTTCCACACTTGGTACATATTAGGTGGTCATGGTGTTCTTTTAAATTTATTTCATAAATGGTTTTGTTTTTAAATTTTATAACTTCCCTTACATATCCAAGTTCTTTTAATATTTCTAAGGTTCTGTAAACTGTTGCCCTGGATACATTTATATTTTTGGATTGTATTTTATGAACCAGTTGTTCAATTTCAAAATGCCCCCTAACATTCAGTATTGCTTTGAAGACTTTTTCCCGTTGTGGAGTGTATTTTAGACCTAAATTTTTAATTGTTTGCTTAAATTCTTTTAAAGCCTGTCTTCTATTCATTGCTTACCTCTTATCTGGCCTTTTAAGTTCAATAGTGTTTTCTTCTGTGATAATACAGTAATTTGCACCTCCAAGTCTTCCTATTATTTGCAGTTTAGTTGTATCTACATAACCTTTCTCATTTAGTATATCTTCTTTTACATGAACTTTTAATATTTCCCCCAGAATTATTCCCATTTTGCCTATCTGGATAATCTCAAAACTCTTACACTCAATATTTACAGGTGCTTCTTTAACTCTGGGTGCTCTGACTACTGAGGAAGGAACAGGGGTAAGACCTGCTTTTTCAAATTCATCAATTTCTCTATCAAAAGGTAATGCTGTTATATTCATTTTTTCAAGTATTTCTTTGGTAACCATATTTACAACAAATTCCCCAGTTTCTTCTATATTTTGCCAGGTATCTTTTTTTTCTTTGGTGTCCTTCCTACCTACTGATATTAATAAAAGAGGGGGGTCAGATGATATGCCGGCAAAATAACTAAAGGGAGCCAGGTTATAAACTCCATCTTTGCTTATAGTGGACACCCAGGCTATTGGACGGGGTACTATTATACTTGTCATTAATTTGTATATCTGTTTTGCGTCTAAATTTTTTAAATCTATTTCCACTTTTCCCTCCTATACAGGTCAGTACTCCCAGATATCCCTATAAATATAAAATTTATATTTTTTTAATATTTATAACTATTCTTAATTATATTTTGGAAAATAATATACACTTACTTTAAGGATAAAGCCAGTGTTATACCTGATTTTCTCTACTCCTTTCGCTGCGAGGATAAAGAATTTTTGCCATAATGATAGATATCTCATAAAATACGATTAAAGGCATTGCCAGAAATACCTGACTTACGATATCTGGTGGTGTCAGGAAAGCAGCAAGTGTAAAAGCGGCAATAACAAAATAGGGACGAAATCGGGATAAGGCTTCTGGTGTAACAAGACCAAGTCGTGCAAGTAGTGAAAGAATAACGGGAAGTTCAAATGTAATCCCGAAAGCCAGAATAAGTCTTACAACAAAAGATATATATGAGCTAACCGATATCATTGCTTCAACATCAAGCTGGGTATAACCAAAGGTTAATAAAAATTTAATTGCCAGTGGCAAAACTCCAAAATAGGCAAACAATGCTCCTGAAATGAAAAAAACTGTAGTGAAGAATACAAAAGGAACAACAAGTTTTTTCTCTTCTTCATAAAGGGCAGGTTCTATAAATTTCCATATCTGATAAAAAACAAAAGGTGAGGCAACCACAAAACCTACCAAAAGGGCTATTTTAAATGCAGTAAAAAATGATTCCGTCGGTGTAAGTGCTACCAGTTTTAAGTCAGGAAAAGCCTTTTTTAAAGGCTCTTTAAAAATTTCAAAGAAAATATCAACCTTTACAAATACAAGTAGTGTGCCTGCTATAATAGCTACTAAACTTCTAAAAAGTCTTATTCTAAGTTCTGCCAGATGTTCTGTAATAGGTGCTTCAAATTCTTCAGGACTTTTTATCTTCTGGCTCATTTATTTCATTCTCCTGTTTTTTCTTAAAGGATATTTTTTCTCCTTGTAGGTTCTTTTTGAGTTTTTCTTTGTTGTCCTCATTAATTTCTGTTTCAATTTCATCATCTAAATTTGGTGGAATATATTGCTGGGTGTGTTTTTGCTTTTGGGGTTCTTCCACTATAACTTCTTTTACTTCATCCACTGTAGACCGGATTTCTCGGTAAAATCTGCCTAATGTTTTTGCAAGTTCAGGAAGTCTTTTGGGACCCAGAACCAGTAAGGCAACCACAAAAATTAATAATATTTCAGATAATCCTATACCACCAAACATAGTAAACTCCATATTGTTAAATAAATTCAATTATATCCTAAAATAGAGTATTAATACTAAATTCCAATCTGTAAAGGTCTTCACCAGGTTGTCTATCAAGCTTGAATGCAATATCTATTAGAAATGAGCCTACAGGAGTTGGTATGTATGCACCGGTACCAGCTGTTTTCCTGAGGGTGCCGCCTATCTGATTAAATTTTTCATAAACATTTCCTATATCCATGAATACAAATCCAAAAAGATTTACGGAAGGGAAGAGAGGGTATCTAATTTCATTGTTTATAAGTAAAAGAGTGTTTCCTCCTTGTCCTTTTTTCCCTGCTACATTTTCGTATCCAAAACCTCTAAAACTGGAAACTCCTCCCAGAAAAAATCTTTCAGAAGGAGGTAGCTGCTCATTTTTTTTGAATATATGCCCAAAGCTTAATTTTTGGGTCCAGGTTAAAAATGCATAAGACAGATAATATCTACCTGTTGTATATAATTTAAAATAGTTTATATCCTGAAATTCCTTTGTTAAGGCTCCTGTAATAATATATCCATGACGGGGATTTACTCTTGGTTCTCTATGGTTATCTATAAAGGATAAGCGTAGTTTTAATGTTTGGAAGAAGTTGTCTGGGTATATATTCTGGTTTTTTAGTGAGTTTCTCATATACTGGAGGGAAATTGTCTGTTCAACCCACTTATTAGGCTTTCTTTGAACTTTAAGTTCAAATCCTTGGGTTTCAAGGTCAAATATACGATGATACTCATAATTTCGGATATATGATAGAAATAAGCCTGTTCTTTTAGGTAGTAGTCTGTTTCCGAATGTAAATCTGTAATACCAGCCTAAATCATTTTTCTCAATATAGGAGGAGGTTTCAAATCCATATTTAAATAAGTTTTTTAGATTAATTGCAGCTGATAGTTTGAGCTTTTGCTCTGTATTATAACCAAAACTGCCCTGGAAAGAGCCTCTTTTGTCTTCGTGGAGTATATATGCTTTTTCAACTTCTTTTCTTTTTTTGTCTATCTTTAGATAAGGATTTATAGCATCAAACAAGGAGGTATAATACATAAAATCAAGTTCGTTATCAAATTCTTTTTTGGAATAGTATTTATCTTTGGAGAGGTTATTTATAATCATTTTTGGAGAAAGATGGCGAGTTCCATATATAAAGGTTATTCCTTGTTTGTATCTTTCTCCTTTTTTTACATCTATTATTACTACTGTTTCAATAATTCCATCGGCTGGTTTTATTTTTACATCAAGAAATGCATCACCATCAAAATAGCCTTCATCCTTGAGCCTACTTTTGGTTTTATCAAGCAATGCCAGAATTTTATTTGGGTCATAAGGTATAGGAAGTTTTATATCCGGTTTGTAGGAGAAATTTTTTATTTGAATATCTTTTATCACAAACTTTTTACCTTTGTGAAAGGTCAGGTATAGTGATACAGTTTTGTTTGTTTTATTTATTTTTTCCTCTAGAGAATAATTTGCGTTCAGATATCCTTCTCTATAATATTTTTCTCTTAGTTGTTTTAAAAAATTTAAAATTTTTTCTTTTTTATAAAATTTTCCATGAAATTTTTTTAAAAAATTATTTATCTCTGGGATATCTGTTTGTATATTGATGTTGCTGATTTTATATCTTTCACCTTCATGAATTAGAAAAAATATTTCTGTCTTATTCTCTTTAAAATATTCCTTATAGGAAGGAATGACTGTAACCTCTAAAAATCCATTTTTTTTGTAGAGATTTTCTATGTTTTCGGTGGACTGAACTATCTGGTAATAATTAAAACCGTTCTTAGCAAATGTAAGTACCTTTTTTAGCTGTTGTTGGGAGAAAAACCTGTTCCCTGTAAAATGGATATTATATTTCATACCAAGGTCAACAAATAAGATAACGTCCACTTTAGATTTATTTGCAGGTTTAAAGCTCACAAGGTTTACAAAGGAATCGTAATAATCTTTTTCATAAAGAAAATTCTGGAGTTTATCTAAACCTGTAGTAATAGCAGATAAATTGAATATATCCCCCTTTTTTACGCCAAGAGTATTAATCATTTCTTTTTTGAATTGCTCAGAAACAGGAAAAGATGTGTAAATAAGGAAGTCATTTATTTCCTTTTCACCACCTTCATATATATCAAGAATAATGTAAATATTTCCTGTTTTATCTATATTTGCTTTAACAGTTATTTGGGCAAAAGGAAATCCATTATCCATATAAAACTTTTTTAATCTGGTATATATATTGTGTAAGATATTAAAATCAATTGAATAACCTTCAACTATACCTGTAATTGCAAGTATTTCTCTTCGCCAAAATGATTTATTTCCATGGATTTTTACATCTTTAACATAAAGTTTTCTTTTCAGATAAAGCGTATTATCTTTTGCGTATATTTTTAAGAAATCATCCGTTTTCTTTAAAAGCTCAATTATCAGGTTTATATCTTTTGTTTTATTGTATATTTCTTGAATATTGTTATAAGGAAGAGGATAATCTGAAACTATCTTGAGTTTTTCTCCGTAGGCATATAAAAAAGTTAAAAGGAAAAATATAAGAACTTTCCTCATTTAATCTCCATTTGTAGTAATATCATAAAATTATATACTCGGATAATTTAGGTTAGGTTATGAAAAAAACTTTAACTATAGCAGGTTCTGATAATAGTGGTGGAGCAGGAATTCAGGCAGATTTGAAGGTATTTTCTGCCTTTGGTGTTTATGGAATGTCAGCTATAACAGCTATAACTGTTCAAAACAGTCTTGGTGTGATTAGTACCCATCCTGTTGAACCTGAAATCCTATATTCCCAGATATCATCTGTAGCTGAAGATATCGGAATTGATGCTGCCAAAACAGGAATGTTAATGAACAGGGAAAATATTGATGTTGTTTACAAAATCCAGCAAAAATATAAATTTCCTCTAATTGTTGACACTGTAATAAAATCCAAAAATGGCAGATTTCTCCTTGAAGAAGAGGCAATAGAAATATTTATCCAAAAAATAATACCTGTAAGCTACATAATCACACCTAACAAAGATGAAGCAGAAGTGATAACAGGTATAGAAATATCATCAATAGAAGATATGAAAAAAGCTGCAAGAGAGATAAAAAAAATAGGTGCAGAAACAGTCATAATAAAAGGTGGTCATCTTCCTCAGAATAAGACGGTTACTGATGTTGTTTTATACAATGATGAATTTATTTTTCTTACATACCCATTTGTTGATACCAAAAACACCCATGGAACAGGTTGTACTTTTTCGGCAGCAATAACGGCTTTAATAGCAAAGGGTGTAGAACCTTTAAAAGCCATACGGATAGCCAGAGCCTATGTACAGGGAGCAATAGAAAACTCCCTGAAAACAGGTAAAGGCATCGGCAGTTTAAATCATTTCTGGACAGTGATGTGAATATATTAAATGCTCTATTCCCTGCAAAATGTATTTTGTGTAATGAATTGTTTGTTTATAAAAAACAAAACCTGTTTTGTCAAATTTGTTTAGAAAATATAAAAAAAGAAACCCTAAAGTATTGCCACAGTTGTGGTAAACAGACAGAGAACTGTCAGGAATGCTTCAAACAAAGAAAGTTTGATGATATTCAGGTTTTCAAATCAAAGGATAAGGCAATAACCGAAATCATTTACCAGCTGAAAATAAATGGCTACAAGAATTTGGCCTCACAGCTGGCAGAAATAATAAAAGAAGACATTACTGCTTATAGCAAAACAAACAAAATAGATATTATTACTTACGTGCCTGTTGACAAAAAAACACTAAAGGAAAGGGAATTTAATCATCTTGAGGAAATATTGAAATGCATATTTCCAGAATATCTGATTGTTCCTCTTGTTGAAAAGGTCAAAAAAACACCACTACAGATGGAACTTACTGCAGAAGAAAGATGGGAAAATCTAAAAGATGTATTCATATTAAAAAATCATAATATAAAAGACAAAAACATCCTTATCTTTGATGATATTTTAACCACAGGAGCAACAATGCTGAACATGTATAAAACCATTAAAAAAGGCCGTCCACAAAAAATTTATGGCTATGTAATTGCGAGGTGATTAGGCTTTTTCTCTGACATCGCTATCCATCAGAATAGCAATCCATCTGGTTTCTTCTTTCAGTTCAAATGCCATTTTTGCTATTATGGTAAGGGGAATTGATAGAAACATTCCAACTGTTCCAAGAACCCACCCCCAGAATACAAGAGAAAGAAGAACTATGAGAGGAGATAATCCTACACCTTTACCCATTAACTTAGGCTCTATAATATTTCCTATAATCATGTTTATAATGACATACCAAACAGCTACTACTACAGCCTGCCACACACCACAGTCTATAAGAGCGATAATAACAGGGGGAATTGCAGCAATAATTGAGCCTATTGTGGGTATAAAATTTAGCAAAAATGTAAGAATTCCCCATAAAAGAGCAAAATCAACACCTAAAATAGCCAGGACAATCCACGCAAAAAATCCTGTTAGAAAAGACATTATTGTTTTTATTTTCATATACTCAATGACACTATCAAAAAACTGGTCAACAAGTTTATGGGCATCTTTACCTTTTGCTATTACTTTTAGTTTCTTTGAAAAAATATCACTTTCAAGCAGAATAAATGCTGCCAAAATAAGAATAAAGGCTGCATTTGCCAGAATGTTACCAAAACTTAATAAGGAATTAGAGATAAACTGGAATATAAAAGACGGATTTACAAATTTAAGTTGTATGGAGGGTGGACTTGGAATTCCAGCTTTCTCAAGAATAATACTGCCGTATTCCATGTAATAACTCATTTTTTGCTGGTATTCACCAAGATTTTCTCTAAATTCATTTACAGAGCTAACCACTGTTAAAGCAAGAATGTAAATAAAAAATAGATTTATCATAAGAACAATAGTAAGTGATAGCCATTTAGGAAATCTTTTGTTAAAGAATTTGAAAAGAGGGAGGAACATTATTGCAAAGAAAAGGGCAAGAAGAAGCTGAACCACCATATCCTGAGCAGCTTTTAGTCCAGCTATTATAATAACAACGGAAGCGAGGGATACTAAAGCAACAGGTATTTTAAACTTCTCCATAGAAACCTTTCCCTGTTGAAAGTTTAATAACCACCTCCAAGAGCAGCTATGAATATTGTATAAACAATACTAAGAATTAATGCTATACCGAATAAAATAAATAGGTTAGCTACACTTGTGCCTCCCTTACCGGCTAATATAATTTTCGGGTCAGTATTCAGATATTTACTCTGGATTAAAGCTTTTTGAACTTCCTCATTTGTTTTCCTGTAATAAAGATAATTCCCAAATATTCCCGATAAAATAGATACAATTAGACCAACCAGTGGAATAATGCTTAAAATCATTACAAGAACTCCGTACCATAGCATTTTTCTATATGCAAACCATAAGGGGCTGAAGAAAAAAGCAGGCCAGTTCCAGCTAACTTTTTTATCCTGAGTTTTAAATTTGACAAATTTAGGTATGTAATAGTCCAATTTTGTTTGAACGTAAGCACTCCATAAATCTATATCCTTTTCAAGTTGTGGATTTGTTTCCACCAGATTTTCCGTGTAATTTTGCTTAAAATCGTTACTGTTGGTAGCGGAACTTTGCCTTTTGGTAGGTTCTTTGTAATCTGTTTGTGAAAATTGCTGCTGTAATTGTCCTGTTTCTTCTGTGGAAATATCTTGAAAGGTTTGAACCTCTTTTAAGTTGAAACCACAGTTCTGACAGAATTTGGCATTTTCAGGGTTTTCTGTTTTACATTGTGGACAGATTTTTAATGTCATAAAATAAATTTCCTCCTTTATAGATAGAAATGGGTTTACTTCCAGTTTATTTTGTTTTTTCAATTAGTGCAATACTTTTTTTCGGAGGGAAGGGAGAAAAAGCCTGCTTGTGAGAAATATAAAAAAATTCAATGGCGGAGAGGGAGGGATTTGAACCCTCGGAGCGGGGAAAACCCGCTCAACTCCTTAGCAGGGAGCCGCCTTCGACCGCTCGGCCACCTCTCCTTTTGAGGAGATTATATTATATCTCAATGCTTTTTTTTTTCAAATAAAAATACTGCTCCACTTGTGTGGAGCAGCGTTAGACAGGTTTAGCTGTGGTAGGTAAGGAGTTGAGCAACCCTTATATATAAATTTTTTTTAAGCATTTGGTCTTTTTACCTGTTTCTATTAGAAGCTTTACCTTTTCTTCAATATTTTTGAATTTAGTATGATTAAGGTAATGTTGTTGTATTCGTTTTCGGTAATATAGATAACCTAAGATAATTACAACAATGTAAGATGCATATACAGCTGCTGGGTATTTTTCATACCAGAATGTATAGAGAACCACAAGGTTATGTATAACAAATATGAGAAATATAACAGCTGAACCTATCCATAGAGCATAAAGCATGTTATCAGGTTTGTTTTCAAAAGGTTCCAATCTTATCAATTCTTCCCTGTATTCATTTATTTTTTGTTTTAATTTTTTACATTCAGGAGGGTCATCATCGTAAATCTCCTGATAGGCAATCTGAATATTACTTATTTCACTCTGGGTGTTCAGGGTTTTGTAGTCTTGAAGAAATTTTGGTTCTTTAGTGAGAAGATGGAGAACTTCCTCCTCGGATAGTTCTCCTTTTCCTGTTATTTCTTTCATTTCATTGTAAATAAAAGTATACAATCCATCTTCTTTTATCTGTTTTGCAACCTTTTTCAAATCTAACATTGTTACCCCTTTTGGACTGCTGCTGCTGTTTCTGGAACAATAATATCTTTTTGAAGTTTTGATGGTTTGAATATACCTATTAAGCCTTTTAGTCCTATTGTGGCGATTATATTAAACATGAATATTACCCATGCAGCTACAAGCATAGCACCACAGATACCTGCCAGTATCATATAACCTAAAAATTCACCTTCAGTGTAAACATGTCTTCTGAGCATACCATCAATCCCTGCCATTCCCATAAATGCTCCCATTCCTATTCCTCCAAGAAGGTGAAGCCAGAAATGCCAGTTTGCAAGCTTCTGACTAAATAGTTTTACAGAGTTATTTGTCAGGATAGGGAATAATATGTATATGGCGCTGTAAAGGGTCATTGTTAGACCTACAAGTATCGCAACATGGAAGTGAGCTCCTGCTACCCACTGGGTATTGTGGAGTATCCTGTTCATTCCAAGGTCAGCCTGTATTATTCCTGCAGGAACTGCAAGGGCAAATCCAAGAAGTCCACCAAGTAAAAATTTCAGTTCATTTGTCATTTTAAGGGGTCTTGCAAGCCATAGTGTTGTTAGGGTAATAAAAAATGCAAGACCCTGTGTTATAAGCTCAAAGGCTGTTATCATCTCGCCTGATGCCAGTTTCATTATCTCAGGCTGAGGTTGGTCTGAAAGAAGATGGTGGCTCCATACAGCCCATGAAACTATCAGTTCAAGAAGAAGTGCAGCTCTGGCTATATTTTGCATAAAAAGGTTTCTTCCTGTTATGAGCATTGCAAGCAGATACCATGTCCCTGCAACATATATCAGAACAAGTCCATCTGCTATAAGGTCTAATCCCCACCAGAAAATATTTTTATAAAGGAGTGAGTCTACACTGTGGTAGTGTAATCCCCACTGAAAAACTTGGTTTCCAATGAAAAATAGTATCAGAAGACCTGCCCCCAGTATCACCAGAGCATCTAAAAATGTATCAACAGTACCCCTGAAAATGGCAACAATAGGCAGTGAAAGTGGAGGCTCTTTTACGTAAGGCTCTTTCCCTCTGATTTTGTTTACTATATTAAGGAAACCATCTATTCCGAACGCACTCATAAGCAGAGGTTTTATAGGCTGTTTTTTCTGTCCTTTTGGTGTGTAAAACACCGTTCCGTATATGTTAACTATAAATGCCAGCGTTCCTATCATAATAAAAGCGATACCAACAACAAACATAACTGCACCAACAACATTAAACTGTGTAAAATCAACAGGTAGAGGCCAGTATATTGTATATAGAGGTGCATAATGGTATATAAAACCAGATAGCCAGACCAATACGGTTCCAACCGCCATTATTATCCATGTAAAATTGGCAAGTTTAATACTAAAAATGGGTTTTTTCATTAGATAAGGAACAAGAAACAAAAATGCCCCAAAAACAAGAAGATAAGTAGAACCAAAAATTCCCACTATTGGATGAACAGTCATAATAGCAAAAAAGTGGCTGTCATCAATAAAAGGAAGAGGTGTTATCTCCTGTCCTCTCATCAGCATTCCTTCAATGGCAGCAACTCCGTAAAAAATAAGACCTACAACTACAAATCTTAGGGTTATCTTTTGTAGTGGGCTAAGCCCTTCGTAATCCAGACCTCCCTTGTTTCCATTAATCAGAATATCTTTTATGTTCATTTTTTCCCCTCCATAGAAAGCTTTTTATTGCATCCCTCCACTTTAAACGCATGAGGAACTTTCATTCTGGCTCCTTTTGGTCCTGAGTATTCTGTGCTTAGCACATAAAAAGTTCCATCTTCATGAAACTGCCACAAAAGTTCATTATTATGTCCAGGAACAACCTGCATTTGAAAAACCATGGAATGGTCAGGTCTGAAAAGTCCAAATCCATAAGTTAAATCTTCGCTAACAACGTTGAATTTAACTACCTCACCACATTTAATAGTAATAGGAGTTTCTTCAGGAAAAATAAACTTCTGATTTTTCATAACAATATGAATTTCTCTGTCAGCAGGAATTTTATGTTTTTTTAACTCCCACGCTACCCAGGGTATCTTGTTGTAGGTCAGGATGTGAATACCAACTCCTATCAATACAAGTATTGCAAGGTAAGTATAAAATACTTTTGGAGTTAACCAGGTCTTGTATGAATTGGGTTTTTTAGTTACCCGATAGGCAAACCACCCGACCAGAGACATAATAGAAATAGCATAAATGGTATAGACTACTTTAAGGGCAAATAATACCTCAGCTGAAGTTGTCATAGCAAACCTCCCCAAAAAGAAAGTAGTGAGACCTGCAGATGGGTGGATATGTTATATATTGATATTTAATAGCAATTCTAAAAATAGAATTTGGTAAAAAGTCATTGACCTAAATCAACTAATTTAGAACTACAAACAGAAAAATTATTCCCAGTATTATTCTATAAATCCCAAAAGGAATAAATGTGTGATTTTTTATAAATCCAAGCAGAAGTTTGATAGAGATAAGGGCAAATATAAAGGCTGTTATAAAACCTGTTATAAGTGTTATCCAGTTATCCAGCTGAAAAACCTGATAATTTTTATACACATCATATCCTGTTGCCACAAACATTGTAGGAACTGCCAGCAGAAACGAAAATTCTGCTGCAACTTTACGGTCTAAGCCTAAAAGCAAACCACCTATAATAGAAGCTCCTGAACGGGATGTTCCTGGAACCATTGCAAATGACTGGAAAACTCCAATTAAAAATGCCTTTGGATATGATACATCATCAAGGGATTTTATAGGGTATTCCTTATTTCTATGTAAATACTCAATGACAAGGAATATAATCCCTCCAACGATAAGCATTATAGAAACAATATAAGGACTGAAAAGGGATTTGATTAGTTTATAAAGTAAAAATCCCAGAACACCTGTTGGGATAAATGCAACAATCAGTTTCTTCCATAGCTGAATATCTTTAAAAAGCCTGTCTTTATATAAAAAAACTACTGCAAGAATTGAACCAAGCTGAATTGCCACCTCAAATGTTTTGTGGGCATCTGTTTGTTTTATTCCAAGTAGATGGGATACCAGTATCAAATGTCCTGTTGAGGATATAGGCAAAAATTCTGTAAGACCTTCAACAATACCCAGAATTATACTTTCTACAATAGTCAATCTATTCCCCTTTTTTCTAATATTTTATCAGGATAGCATTTCCTCTGTTAATCTGTAGTTTAAGGCTTCTACTATATGTTTGGTCTTGACTTTTTCTGAATTCTCAAGGTCTGCAATTGTTCGGCTTACCTTTAGTATCCTGTGAAATCCCCGTGCAGTTATTCCATACTTTTTGGCAGCAAGTCTGAGGGTATTTTCAGCCTCATTTTCTAAAATAACAAATTTTTCAATCATAGATGGGCTCATCTCACTGTTAAAGTTTACAGGCAGGTCTTTAAATCTTTTTTTCTGTATATCAACAGCTTTTAAAACCCTTTCTCTGATTTGCTCCGAACTTTCTCCTGACGACATTTTAGATAGCTCTTCCGGTGGAACAGAATTAACCCATGTTATCATATCAATCCTATCAACAATGGGACCTGATAGCTTGTTCCTGTATCTTCTTATCTCTGCAGGTGTGCATCTACATTCTCTAATAGGGTCATTTTTATATCCACATGGGCATGGATTAGCAGCCGCAAGGAGCTGAAATTTTGCAGGAAACTTGTATCTGCCGCTGGCACGGGATATAACAACCTCTCTGTCTTCCATAGGTTGACGGAGAACTTCAAGGGAGGAACGTTTAAACTCAGGAAATTCATCTAAAAATAAAACACCATTATGGGCAAGTGATACTTCTCCAGGCTTTGGAATACTTCCTCCACCTATTAATGCCACATCAGAAATTGTGTGGTGGGGGTTTCTATAGGGTCTGTTTTTGACTATATATCCATCAAGTATTCCGGCTACGCTGTGTATCTTTGTTGTTTCTATTGCCTCCTCAAAGCTCATAGGGGGCAGTATAGAAGGGAAAGCCTTTGCCATCATGGATTTTCCAGAACCGGGAGAACCAATCATAAGAAGATTATGAAATCCTGCTGCTGCAATCTCCAGAGCTCTTTTTACAGTGTACTGACCCTTGATTTCAGAAAAATCCGGATATCCTGAATAATCTGTGAATGTCCCTTCAATATCAGGTTTTACTGGTTTTTTGCTTATATCTCCTGTTAAAAATCCAATGATTTCCTTTAGATGTTGAAACCCGTAAACCTCAAGCTCCGATACCAGTGATGCTTCCGGGGCATTTTCTTCAGGAAGTATCAGTTTTTTAATTCCTGTCTGTTTAAGCCCATAAGCTATAGGCAGAACTCCTTTTATTTTTCTGATTGAACCATCAAGGGCAAGTTCCCCGATAAATGCAGTATTTTCAATAGCTTCAAAAGGAAAAATCCCTGCAAGATTTAATATTCCAATTGCAACAGGCAGGTCATAAAGGGTTCCTTGCTTTTGAATATCAGCAGGAGCCAGATTGACCGTTATTTTCCTTAAAGGAAAAGAAAATCCACTATTTACTATTGCTGATTTTACCCTTTCTTTACTTTCCTTAACAGCTGTGTCAGGAAGTCCTACAATTATAAATTGTGGAAGTCCCTGGGATATATTTACCTCAACTTCCACCTTAAATCCATCAATACCAATAACTCCCCCACTTATGATATTTGTAAGCATAATCTCCCCCTGAATTTATATTCCCATAAATTTTAGCAGATATGATTTTGGTTCTAATCGGCAAAGCTGAAATGGAATAAACTTTCAAAAAAGCTCAAAAGGAGAGATAACAATGCCAAATAGATTAATAAATGAAAAAAGCCCATATCTCAAACAGCATGCATATAATCCTGTTGACTGGTATCCATGGGGAGAGGAGGCCTTCGAAAAGGCTAAAGAAGAGGATAAACCAATATTCCTATCAATAGGATACTCAACATGTCACTGGTGTCATGTTATGGAAAAGGAAAGTTTCGAGGATGAAGAAATAGCAGAAATCCTCAATAAACATTTTGTTTCCATAAAGGTTGACAGAGAGGAACGCCCAGATGTTGATAGTATCTATATGAATGTCTGTATGATGATGACAGGTAGAGGTGGCTGGCCTTTAACAATTTTTATGACCCCTGATAAAAAACCTTTTTATGCAGGGACATATTTCCCAAAAGAAGGCTCTTACACAAGAATAGGACTAAAAGAATTACTTCTTAATATTGCAAAACTGTGGAAGGAAGATAGGGCAAAATTACTGGAAAGGGCAGACAAAGTCTTAAATCATCTAAAAGAGTATTCTGAAACGACTTCTAAAGATACAGTTCCACCAAATATAACAGAAAATCTGTATGAAACATTAAAAGATATGTTTGACCCATACTACGGTGGATTTGGTAGAAGGCCTAAATTTCCTGTTCCCCACAATCTTATGTTTTTAATGAGATATTACTACAAAACAAAACGGCAGAATGCCATTGATATGGTAAAGCATACCCTTACACAGATGAGGCTGGGAGGAATTTATGACCATATCGGTTATGGCTTCCATAGATACTCAACCGATGAAAGATGGTTTCTACCTCATTTTGAAAAGATGTTATACGACCAGGCAATGCTTATGATGGCATATACAGAAGCTTTCCAGATAACAGGAGAAAATCTATACAAAGAAACTGTCCAGCAGATAGCCGAATATCTCCAAAGGGATATGCTTTCACCGGAAGGAGGCTTTTACTCAGCAGAGGATGCAGACAGCGAGGGGGAGGAAGGAAAATTCTACGTCTGGAGTTATGAAGAGATAGAAAAAATAATCGGTAAAGAAAATATAAAGCTGTTTGAAAAAGTGTTTAGTATCACAGCTGAAGGAAACTACCGTGAGGAACACACAGGAAGATTAACAGGAAAAAATATTCTTTATCTGAAAAAAACAGTTTTAGAACTATCAGAGGAGTTGGGGATATCTGAAAATCAGCTTAAAGAAAAAATTAACATATGGAGAGAAAAATTATTCACAGAAAGAGAAAACAGAGTTCATCCGTTAAAAGATACAAAAATACTGACAGACTGGAATGGTCTTGTTATTGCAGCACTCTCAAAGGCATCTGTTATAGACCTTGAATATGCACAGCTGGCCAAAAATGCAGCAGATTTTGTTTTAAAAACAATGAAAAAATCAGATGGAACACTTCTTCACAGATACAAAGATGGCGAAGCTAAGATTGACGGCTTTTTATCTGATTATGCTTTTCTGGTATGGGGATTAACAGAGCTTTATCAGACTACGGCAGAAGAGAGATATTTAATAGAAGCTATAAATCTAACAGAAACAATGATTAAGCATTTCTGGGACGAAAAGGGAGGATTTTTTGATACACCGGATTTTGGGGAAAATCTTATAGTCAGACCCAAAGAAAGCTATGACGGTGCAATTCCGTCCGGAAACTCAGTTGCAGTTTATAACCTGTATAGGTTGTTTAGAATGACAGGGGATTTTAGATACAGAGATTATGCAGACAAAACTATAAAAGCCTTTTCCTCAAAGATAAAATCAATTCCGGCAGGATACAGTATGATGATACTGGGATATGATTTTGGAAATAATAAAGGTAAGGATATCGTTATTGCAGGAAAGGATTACAAAAAGGCTTTAAACAAAATAAATCAAAGATTTATGCCTTACAGCACAATCCTTGTGAAAAAAGAAGATATCTTAGATGAAAAAATACCATTTTTAAAACAATTACCAGTAAAGGAAAATCCTGTTGTTTATATATGTGAGGATTTCACCTGTGGACTGCCTATAACAGAAATATCCCAGTTAGACGAAAAATTAGGGTAGTTAAACAGGTTAATAAAGACTTATAATAAAAAAATAAAAACTATTTGCAGGTGGAGATTTGCTGAAGATATTACTGATTGTAATTTTGATGTCTTATTTTGTGTCGTCTATAGGTTTCTGGGTATATCTGTTTACCAAAAAAGACGCAGGAAAGAAGTTTGGATTTAGTTTTTACGGGATAGCATTTTTACTTCAGTTGATATATATAGGAATAAAAGATATACAGGCCAAAAGCTTTGCACTGGCAACCCAGCAGGAGCTTCCATTTTTTCTTGCATTTTTAATCGGTGCTGTTTTTCTGGGACTATCTTTTAAATATAAAACACAGCTGAGGGATTTTGGTTCATTATTTGCACCTATAAATGTTTTCCTGGTTGCTCTTACATTGCCATATTATGGAGAGATAGAAGCTGGATATAAAAATATATGGTTTTATACCCATGTGATTTTTTCTATGATGGCTTATGCCCTGATAATAGCAGGGGCTGTTGTTGCTGCAGTTTATATTCTTACCCAGAGGGATTTAAAAAGAAAAAAACTTGATTCATTTCTGGTATCAAAATTTTCTTCATCGCTGGTTTTACTTCAGGATATTGAGTATAAAACAAATGTTGCTGCATTTATAATGCTATCCCTTGCCTTAATCGCTTCTTCCGTCTGGTCAAGTGTGTATCTGGGAAAACACTGGATTTGGGATGTTAAGCAGATAGCCTTATCTTTTCTGTGGATTTATTACGGATTTTTAATTCATATTATGGTTATAAAACATGAAAAAGGAAAAAAAGCCTCCTACCTGACTGTTATAGGAGGCATTATGGCATTTATTGTTTACTGGTTTATAAAACATCCTAACTACTGATTTTTAAGAATTCTGATATTTTGAAAATCGGGAAGAAATCAAAACCTTCTTTTTTAATATTTTCCTCTCCACCTTCTTCTCTATCAACAATAGCTATAATTCCCAGTATTTCAAGACCAAAATCCCTTGCAACTTTTGCTGCCTTTAGTGAAGAACCTGCTGTTGTAACAACATCCTCCACTATGAAAACTTTTTCCCCAGGCTGGACATTTCCCTCAATCTGCTTTCCTGTTCCATGTCCTTTAGGTTCTTTTCTCACAACAAATGGCTTTATAGGCTGTTTATTTAGATAAGAAACAAGCGCCGTTGCATAAGATATCGGGTCAGCCCCAAGTGTCAGTCCTCCTATTGCATCAGGGGATTTATCCTTTATCATTTCAAAAATTAGATTTCCTATTATGTATCCACCTTCAGGGTCAAGGGTTATTGTCCTTAAATCCATATAATATGTGCTCATTTTACCTGAAGAGAGTTTGAATATAGGTTTATCTGCCACTTTTAAAGCCCTTTCTGATATCATCTGTTTAAGCTTTTCCCTGTAATCCAAGGCTGTCCTCCTATATCTCCATTTTTATTTTTTTCCTAACTCTGTAAACATCATTTAGATTTATGTCTGCCTGTATTAAACCTTCTTCCTCGTCTATAAATGCCAGTGTTTCTCCCCATGGGTCATATATTCCTGAACTTCCAGCATACTCAATATTTCCAATTTTGCCTGTGGTATTACTGACTATCACAAAAGCCTGGTCTTCAATTGCCCGTGCTTTTGAAAGCACTTCAAGATGATATTTTCTGGGTTTTCCCCATTGGGCAGGAACAAGGATTATCTCTGCTCCTTTTTTCCTGAGAGTATATGAGATATTTGGAAATCTAAGCTCAAAGCAAATCATTATCCCAAGATTTCCATTTGAGCTTTCTGCTACATCAAAGTTTCTGCCTGCTTTAAAATATTTGTGTTCTCCTGTTGGTCTAAATAGTTTTACCTTTGCCTGCTTATAAACAATTTCCCCATTATCTATAACAAATGCCTTGTTATAAATAGCATTTCTGGATTTTTCTGGAAGTGTGCCTGCAATAACCAGATGCTTTTTATGGGAAAAATCCTTCAAATATTTGTGTATAGCAGGGGTTTCCTTTGCATGCTGCTCAAGATTTTCATTATCAAAACCACAGCTGAACATTTCAGGAAGTAGCACAAGGGAGTTTTTTTCTACTTTGTCTATGTAAGAAAATATTTTCTCCAGATTTTTTTCTATATTTCCCAGCTCCAGATTAACCTGCAAAGAATAAACAAGCATTATTTCCCTCTTAGTTTGATTTGCAGATAAAGAATTTTATCATAAGATATTCTGTATGAGATTTTTACTGATGATTGGATTTTTTATTTTTATTATCGGTTGTGAGAACTTTTATACAAAGGTTTATGACAAAAGTATAAAAGAAAAAGATATTAATTGTGTAAAGATTTCTTATGAAAATCCCTTTATTAAATCTAAAATTATAAAAGCGTTTAAAGAAGAAGGAATAAAAGTTCAGGATGATTGCCCTTACACAATAAATGTCAAAGCTAAATTTCTCTCACAATGTACATCACCACAGGCAAAATCTATCGGTGCTGATTTTGATGGCTTTATGAGATTTGACCTTATGGAAAAAGGAAAACTAATTTATAGATGCCAGATGGACTGGAAAGGTGAATTTTCAGAAGACAGAATTAAGGATTTAATTGAAAAGATGAAAGAAGACATTAGTTTTAAATAGATTTGGTTCTTTCTTTTATTTCCTCTTTAACCTTCTCTACAAGAGGCAGATAAATATGTAAATTATTAAATATTTTTTCTGCAACTTCTTCATGGTAAGTGTGTGATGTCATATTTCTATCATCTATCATCTCAAGCAGATTTGCAGTTTCCTCTGCTGTTAAATATCCAGCTGAAAAGAAATCCCTGATACAGCTTTTCGGGGATTTGCATTCAATCCCTGCATACTCATACAAAAAACTTTTTAGCGTCTTCCACATAATCTCGACGGTGAACTCAAAACGCTGTATTGTTGAATCTCTGAAAAAAGTATAATAATCATCCTCTTTATGCTTTAAAGTTTCGTAATATGCATCTTTTAATCTTTTTACAGCTTTTTCAAAATCTTCCAATCTTTTTTTCAAAGCCATCTTTTTCCTTTTTCTTTTATTACCTGTTTTAGATATGGAGCTTTCTTTAAATCTACTATATCAACTTTATAAGGTAA
>JALWLQ010000221.1 GCA_027084095.1 Persephonella sp. | reverse complement strand
TAATATAATATTATGGGAATATTTTTATAAAACTATAAAATCATGAGGTTTAGGAGATGAACTACCTTACTATCATTCAAAAATATCTGCCTGATATTTTAGAAGAATTAAAAGAAGATATTCTAAAGGAAAAAGATAGCTTAAAATTTCTCGGAACAGAAGATGACCTGAACAAAATCATTCAAAAACAGGAGGAACTAGTAAAAAAATATCTTCTTGAGTTTGAAGGGGAAGATGTTTTAGAGCAATGTGAAGAATTCTATAAGGAAGTCAACCTTCCTTATGTAATTATAAAAAGTAATTTTAACAAACTTAAGAAAAAAGTAATCCAAAAACTTATAGACGAAGGTTCAGATGAGGAGCTAATATTTAATGTCAAAAAATATATAGAAAAACTGGCAAATGCTATCGCTAAAGTCTATATAAAAAAAGATATCCAGATTTTAAAGGAAATTGAAAACTCTCCATTTGTTGATTATGTTCTCTACAAATCTAACTTAGAATGGATAAAACAGATAATAAAAGCTATAGAAAAGGATAATATGTCCTATTTCCCTCTTTATTCCCCAAAAGATAGCGAATTTATAAAATATCTGGAATATCCTGAATCCATAATGGTATGTATGGATGCCAATCTATGCTCATATCTGGAGGAGCTTCACAAACTGATTTTCAAAACAGCATACTCTTTTTATGTATTTTACTCAAAAGGCAATTATGCAGAAAGTTATCTTGCTGAGAAAGATTTTATAGAACAGGCTTTTAAACTTATGAAAACTATTTCTGAACTGTATTTCATAACCTTTTCCGACCTGGAAACAAATTTCTTTAACCTGATTAGCTATCTGGCAAGCTCAGACAAAAGACAGTTTGTTTCTATTATAGATATACAGAACTTAAAGACATTAAACAAAATCTACGGGGAAGAAACTGTTACACAAGCAATTACTGAAATAGAAAAACAGATAAATAAAATTCTTAAAAATAAACAGGACAGAACTTTATTTATAAGAGGAGTAACAGCAAACTTTTATATGTTTAACACCAATTATACCCATGAAGAAATAAAAAAGCTTATAGCCCAGATATCAAAAATAGTAAATAAAAAATTAGTAATCAATGATAAAGAAATAGAAATCAAAACAATTATAGGCACACTGGAAATAGAGCCTTTCTCTGAGATTACAGGTGAAGAAGTCAGAAGAATATTAGCTCATCTAAAAGAAGAAGCCAAAAAAAGAGAAAAGAAAATGCTACTTGTACTGGATAAAGAAGAAAAAACAGAAATTCTAAAATGGATTAATCAGAGATACCAGAATGTTAATTTCATCAAAAACAGTATCTTCAGCAAAAATATAGAACTGGTTTTCCAGCCTGTTATAGATATAAAAACAGGAAAAGTGGAGTTTGTGGAAACCCTTGTAAGAATAATAAATGGAGAGGGAAGATTAATTCCTGCAGGGGTATTCATTGATTTAGTTTACGAGCTTGGACTGATATCCGAGCTGGATACTATAGTTTTAGAGCTATTAAAGGAAAAAGAGGATACTATAAGCAGAATAACCCAAAATGTTCTTGTAAATGTTAGTTATAAATCTCTGATATCACAGAAATTTCAAAGAAAGCTGAAAGAAACAATTAAAAAACTGGATAAACTAAATCTTGTATTTGAACTGACAGAACAGCAATTAATTGAAAATATATCAATTGTGGAGAAATTAAGAAAAGAAACAGGTCTAAAATTTGCTGTGGATGATTTTGGAGCAGGATATTCATCACTTAAAACTGTGGCTGACCTTGCAGAGAAAGATATACTTGGAATTCTAAAGATAGATGGAACGTTAATAAAGGATTTAGATAAACATGATAATATCCAGAAAATAGTTTATATAATCTCTAT
>JALWLQ010000220.1 GCA_027084095.1 Persephonella sp. | reverse complement strand
GCTATTTGTTGTAAGAACAGAGTTTGTTAAGGGATTAGCTCTAAATGTTTCTTATCCTTTTATGTATACCTTTGATAAAATAAGCAGTTTTCTGGATTATATATCTCAAATGGTTTCATCAAAAACCGAGCTTATTCAGGAAAATAACCAGCTTCAGAAGAAAATAGAACTTTTAAAAGCCCAGATAATTTATCTTAAAAGACTTGAAGATGAAAACACAAAACTTAAAAAACAACTTAATGTTGTTGATAGATATCCTGATTTTAAACTCATAACAGGAAGAATTATAGGTTATTCACCTGACAACTGGAGTGAATATGTAATTATAAATCTTGGAAAAAAAGATGGAATAAAAGAAGGGAATATTGTTGTTTCAAATGGATATTTATTTGGTCAGGTATATCAGGTAGGAGAATTTTCCTCATCCATTATTCTGATTTCTGACAAAAATTTTAGAGTTTCTGCCAGATGTAAAAAAACAGGGGAATTTGTTTTATTTCAAGGAAAGAATGGGAAGGAAGGGCAATTAATTTTTGTTAAACCTGAACAGGATATACGGATAGGTGATTTTGTAGAAACTTCAGGGATAGAAAATAAAATCCCAGAAGGAATTCCCATAGGTGAAATATCCTCAATTTCCTATGAAGAGGGAAATTTTTACAAAAATGTTAAAGTATCACTTAAAATCAATCCATTTAAAACCGAATACGTGGTTGTATTCATACCAGTTTTACAGGATGAGGCAAAAAAATGAAATTTTATTTGCTGGGGATTATTTTACTTTTGCTTCAATCCTCAGTTTTTATAAAAGTATTTTCTTACAATGGAATAATTCCTGATTTTTTAACAATTTTTATAATACTTTATACTTTAAGGAACAATCTTAAAAATTCTTTGAAACTTGCTATATTTTTAGGTATTTTGCAAGATTTACTTTCTCCAATAGGTCTTATTTTTAACACAATAACAAAATCCCTTATAGTTCTTGTTACTTTTGCTTTTAAGGATAAATTTTATTACTCCTCACTTTTGATAAAAGGAGTTCTAATTCTGGTCGTTACTGCTATTGATGTTGGGATAAAAAGTGCATTGATTTTTTTCAAAACAGGAATTTTTGAGTTATCATACCAGCATCTTATATATTTTTTACTAAATCTTTCAGTATTTTATGCGGTTAGTTTTTTAGATGAAAATAGATAGGGTAAAAGTTTTAATAGCTTTTTTTCTAATAGGATTTTCTATACTTGCAGGGAGACTGGTATATCTCCAAATCATAAAAGGCAACTATTACAGAGAGATTTCAGAAAAAAATCATATCAGAATATTAATCCAAAATGCCCCACGGGGAAAAATATACGACAGGAACGGTATTCTCCTTGCTTATGATGTTCCCACCTATCAGATATATACCTTTCCATATATGGTAAAGAAAAAGGAAAAGCTAAATCGTTTATTAAAAGCCTTAAATGAGATACTTGATATCCAGTTAGATGAAAAAACTATTAATAGGATAAAAAAAGGATATGCAAATAAAGTCATAATTGCCAAAAATCTATCAGAAGAGCAAATTCAGAAATTTTTTAACAACTGGATGGAATTTGAAGGGCTCTTTCTGGAAGTTCAGCCACGAAGAGTTTACACAGAATATGCCAGATATATGCCCCACCTCCTCGGATATGTAGGATATCCTTCTAAAAAAGAACTTCAAAATATAGAAAATATCACACCTGATACATTAATAGGAAAAAGCGGTGTTGAAAAAATATTTGATAAATATCTGAGAGGAGAATATGGGGCAAAGGCTGTTATGGTAGATGCACGGGGAAGAATTAAGAAAATTTTATGGGAAAGACAGCCTAAAAGAGGAAACGATATTTATTTGACTGTAGATGCAAGAATTCAAAAGCTGGCTTATGAATCATTTGAAAACTCAGGTCAAAAATCAGGTGCAGTTATTATTGTTAATCCATATAACTATGAAATCCTGGCATTGCTAAGTTATCCTGTATATGACATACAGAAATTTTCTGATGGTTTAACTGCAAAGGAATGGAACACTTTATTAAAAAACAAATATAAACCATTATTCAATAAAGCTCTTTATGGACTGTATCCTCCAGGCTCAATATTTAAAATAACTGTTTCCCTTGCAGCCCTTCAGGAAGGAGTTATTTCTCCTTACCAGAAAATATTCAGCGGAGCCAGATTTAAGATAGGTAAATGGGTTTATAGAAACTGGAACCCTGCAGGTTGTGGAAAAATAAATGTTGTAAGGGCACTGGAAATGTCCTGTGATACCTACTTTTATCAGGTTGGGGTAAAACTGGGAGCAGAAAAGATTAGTTATTACGCCAGATTATTTGGTATAGGTGAAAGGCTAAATCCTCAACTGGAAAAAAGAACAGCCAGAGTTCCTGACCCTCAATGGAAGCTCTCTCACATAGGAGAACCATGGTATTTAGGGGATACTGTTAACTACAGTATTGGTCAGGGATTTCTGGCAATAACCCCTTTTGACAGCACAAAAATACTTGTCCCTGTTGTAAATGGTGGAAAAGTTTTCAAACCTAAACTACTAAAAGCATATTTTGACACCCAGAAAAGAAAATTCATAGAAACAGAGCCTCAAATAATAAGGAAATTAGATATAAAAAAGTTTTACTACAACATTGTAAAATTAGGGCTCTATAAAGTTGTTTATGGAAAAAAAGGAACAGCACAAATTCTAAAAGATGCTCCCGTAAAAAATGCAGGAAAAACAGGAACAGCACAGGTATTCAGACACAAAAAAATCAAACAGGAAATTGAGAAATGGGAACTTCAAAACCACGCATGGTTTATCGATTTTGCACCATATTATAAACCTAAATTTGTGATATCTGTTTTTGTTGAACACGGAATAGGAGGAAGTAAAACGGCAGCACCAATAACAAAGGAAATTATAGAAAGACTTTATCAGGAAGGATTATTTAATGAAGTTCAGAAATAATTTTTTGAAAAATTATGATTGGGTAATACTTGCAGCTGTATTCTTCTTAATAGGCTGGAGTGTCCTGAATATATACAGTGCAACAATCCATGAATTTCATAATCTATACATAAAACAAGGAATTTATGCCATTGCAGGAATTTTCATTATTCTGTTTATGCCCCTTATTAACTATAAAAAACTGGTCTTTTACTCTCCTGTAATTTATGTAATAGCTGTAGCCATGCTAATTGCTGTTATCTTTGTCGGGACAACCATACTTGGTGCAAAAAGATGGATAAGTCTGGGCTTTTTTACTGTTCAACCTTCTGAGCTGATGAAGTTTGTAATTATACTTATTACAGCATTTATCTTAGGAAATAGGGAGAAGGTTGATGCAAAGGCCTTATTACTGGTTGGAATAACAACCTTAATTCCTGTGGTGCTTACCTTAAAACAGCCAGACCTTGGGACAGCAATAACAATACTTATACCTGTAGTTGTTATGTTATTTGTTGCAGGTATATCCAAAAAAATAATAGCAGGAACATTTATAGGGCTAATCATCGCATCTCCATTTATATGGGAACATCTAAAGGATTACCAGAAAAAAAGAATTCTTGCATTTTTAAATCCTGAGGCAGACCCTTTCAGAAGTGCATATCATATTCTCCAGTCAAAAATCGCAATAGGCTCTGGAGAGTTAACAGGCAAAGGTTTTTTACATGGCACACAGTCTAAATTGTTCTTCCTACCTGAACAGCACACTGACTTTATATTTGCAACTATAGGAGAGGAATGGGGATTTGTTATATCTTTTACTATATTACTTGTTTATCTGATAATAGGACTTCGGCTTATATACTGGGGGAATAAGATTAAGGATTTAGAAGGCAGATTAATCTGTTATGGAGCTGCAGGATTAATCACAACTCAGGCATTTATTAATATTGCCATGACCGTTGGCCTTGCTCCAGTTGTTGGAATAACCTTACCTTTTATGAGTTATGGCGGAACATCAATGCTGACATTTTCTTTGATAATTGGTGCTGCCCTCAGTGTAATAAGAGCACACAAAACCCAGAAACTACATTTCAGATAGTCTATTAAAATTATTCCAAGGGAATTATTCTTTTAGAATAATTTAGCAAAATAGCATAAAATCTTATTTCAATAAATATCAGGTTAAAGGTAAATTTATAATGCAGATTTTAAGATGTAGATGAAATTTAGAAAAAAAGAAAATTTTAAGATAGGGGAGAGAACTCCCCTTTTATGCATCTAATGGATATACAGAAACGACTTTTTTACCTTTTGACCTTTCAAATTTTACAACACCATCAATGAGGGCAAATAATGTATAGTCTTTTCCAAGTCCTACATTCTTACCTGGATAAATTTTTGTTCCTCTCTGTCTTACAAGAATATTTCCTGCTTTTACAACCTGACCGTCATATCTTTTGACACCAAGCCTTTTACTAAAACTATCTCTACCGTTTTTAGCTGAACCACCACTTTTCTTTGAAGCCATATTAAAATCCTCCTTTAAGCCTTAATATCTTTAATTTTGATTAGAGTATATGGCTGTCTGTGGCCATTTAATTTTTTGTAGTTTTTCTTTCTTTTAAAGTGGAATACAAGCACTTTTTTGTGTTTTCCATGCTCTACAACTTCTGCTTCAACTTTTCCTTCAGTTTTTATATTTCCTTCATCATCTCTTATAAGAGCTGCATCAAGCTCAACTGTTTCCCCTGGATTTGCACATAATTTTTCAACTTTTACAAGCATTCCCGGTTCTACTTTATACTGCTTTCCGCCTGTTTTTATAACTGCATACATTCTGTAAATACCTCCTTAGTCTCCTATTTAAAGCAAAAAAATATTTTATTATAAAAGCTTTTTATTATCAAGAAGATATAAAGTATAACGAATTAATTTCAAAAGGCTGAACCTGTTAGCAAATATATCTCTTTTAGAAAAAAATCAAGGATTGATGGAAATCAATTACAGTGCCCTTCTACATCCCTATACTATATATAGTGTTATCTAAAAATAACTACTACATTTAGGAGGGTGCTATGAATACACACCTGATAGACAACTACCTGAAAAAATTAGACTGGAGAGTTTATGAAAATAGCAACACAACCTATTCATTACAAGGATTAAATTTTTATATCTCTTCTGAGATAACAAAAGAATACTGGCTTAGTAATGTTTATCCTGAAAAAATAGCATCCGCCCATAGAAATGGTGATTTTCATATACATGACCTTCAAAATCTCAGTGTTTACTGTGTAGGCTGGGATTTGTATGACCTCCTTACAACAGGATTTAAAGGTGCCTATGGTAAAACTGAAAGTGCACCTCCTAAACATTTTACCTCTGCACTGGGGCAGATAGTTAACTTTCTTTATACTTTACAGGGAGAAGCTGCCGGTGCACAGGCATTTTCAAACTTTGATACATTACTGGCACCCTTTGTTAGATATGACGGACTTTCTTACAAAGAAGTAAAACAGGCTATTCAGGAGTTTGTTTTTAATCTTAATGTGCCAACGAGGGTTGGATTTCAGACACCGTTTACAAATTTAACCTTTGACTTAAAAGCTGAAAATTCTCCTTATGCAGACCAGTATATTGTGATAGGTGGAGAAATCAAAAATCAGAAATACAAAGAATTCCAGAAAGAAATGGATATGATAAATCAGGCATTTTTTGAGGTAATGGCTGAAGGTGATGCTTCTGGTAGGGTATTCACATTCCCAATTCCAACATACAACATAACAAAGGATTTTGATTGGGATAATCCGGTTTTAGAAAAACTATGGGAAATTACAGGTAAATACGGTATTCCATACTTTGCAAACTTTATAAATTCTGATTTAGACCCTAATGATGCCCGTAGTATGTGCTGCAGGCTTAGACTGGATATCAGAGAACTAAGGAAAAGAGGAGGGGGTTTATTTGGAGCAAATCCATTAACAGGTTCAATAGGAGTTGTAACTATAAATCTTCCAAGAATAGGTTATCTATCTAAGAATAAAGAGGAATTTTTTGACAGACTTAATAACCTGCTGGAAATAGCAAAAGAAAGCCTTGAAATTAAGAGAAACTTCCTTGAAGAGCTAACAGACAAAGGACTTTATCCATATTCAAAATTTTATCTCAGAAGTATCAAATCCCAGTCTGGAAGATACTGGCAGAACCATTTTTCAACAATAGGAATAATAGGAATGAATGAGGCATGTATTAATCTGCTGGGAAAGGATATTGCTTCTTCTGAAGGAAAAGAGTTTGCTGAAAAGGTTCTTGAGTTTATAAATCATAAGCTTATTAAATTCCAGATGGAAACAGGAAACAATTATAACCTTGAGGCAACCCCTGCAGAAGGAGCATCTTACAGGCTGGCAAAAATAGATAAAGAGCAGTTTCCTGATATTGTTGTTGCCAACGAAGATGAGTATAGAGAGTATGGGGCAGCTCCTTATTATACAAACTCCACACATCTGCCTGTTTATTACAGTGATGACCCTGTGTTTGTTTTAGACCATCAGGACAGTCTACAAACCAAATACACCGGTGGAACGGTAATACACTTCTTCTTAGGAGAAAAGATTTCTGATACAGAGCCAGTTAAAAATTTTGTCAGGTTCGTGTGCGAAAACTACCACCTGCCTTACTTCACCATTACACCTACATTTAGCGTATGTCCTGTTCACGGATACATATCAGGAAAACATGAAAAATGCCCAGAATGTGGAGAAGAAACAGAGATATATTCCCGTATTGTTGGATATTTCAGGCCTGTTAAACAGTGGAATGATGGTAAGAAGGAAGAGTTTAAAAATAGAAAAGGGTATAAAATCCCCCTCTCCGCCCTGTAGGTCGCGTTTTCTCCCCCTCTCCCCATTCCTCCCTCCCCGGGAGGCCTTTTTATTATTAATAAAAAAAGGAGAAGGAAATGAAAATAGCAGGAATTCAAAAATTCTCTCTAATAGACTTTCCTGGAAAACTATCTGCTGTTTTGTTTGTTCAGGGATGCAATTTCAGATGTGGATACTGTCATAACAGGGAGCTGGTTTTGCCAGAATATTTTTCTTCTACAATACCAGAAGAAGAAGTTTTCCAGTTTCTCAAAAACAGAGTGGGAAAACTGCAGGGTGTTGTAATTACAGGTGGAGAACCTACAATTTTTACTGACCTTATTCAGTTTATAAAGAAAATAAAATCTCTGGGATTTAGCGTCAAGCTTGATACTAACGGTTCAAATCCTGAAGTTTTAAAAGAAATAATAGAAAATAAGCTTGTAGATTACATAGCAATGGATATAAAAGCTCCTATTGGCAGATACAAGGAAATCACTGGCGTAGAGACTAACACAGGAAAAATATTAAGCTCTGTGGAACTTATCAAAAATTCAGGAATTGATTATGAGTTTAGAACAACGCTTATAAAGGATTTTCATTCCTTAAAAGAAATCCTACAAATATGTCAGATTATAAAAGGTTGTAAAAAATATGTCTTACAGAACTTTAATTCTTCATCATCTCTGGTATCCCAGGAATATGAGAAAAAATCTGGATTTTTACAAGAAGAAATTAAAAACTTAAAAAATCAGCTAAAAAAATCCTGTCCTAATGTCTCGATAAGGAATTAATTGTGGCAAGTTTATATGCCAGTTTGACAGCTTCCACAAAAGATGATGGGTCTGCGATATTTTTACCTGCAATATCAAATCCTGTTCCGTGGTCTGGAGATGTCCTGATAAAAGGAAGTCCCAGTGTAATATTAATTGCTTTTTTGAAACATAAAAGCTTTAGAGGAATTAATCCCTGGTCATGATACATGGCAAAATATACATCAAATTCATCTCTGCGGTTAAAAGCTGTATCTGCTGATAAAGCACCTACAATATCAAAGCCTTCTTTCCTGAGAGTATCTATTGCTGGCTGGATAATTTCTAATTCTTCTGTTCCTATATTTCCACCATCTCCAGCATGGGGATTAAGTCCCAGAACAGCTATTTTAGGGGAGTTTATTCTGAATTTATTTTTCAGTTCTTTGTCCAGTAGTTTTATTTTTGAGATTAGGTTTTCTTTTTTTATTGCTTTTGGAACATCTTTTATAGGAATATGAGTTGTTGCCAGTGCAACCTTCAGCTCATCACACATAAGCATCATAATGTAATTTTTTACACCTGAAACATGGGCAAGATAATCTGTATGCCCTGCGAATTTAAAGCCTGCTTCCATGATATACTGTTTTGATATCGGAAGAGTTACAAGGGCATCAACTTTTTTTCTAAGGGTATCTTTTACTACGTTTTCAAGAAATAAAATAGCTGCCTTACCTGTTTCTATACTGGGTTTTCCTGGTCGGAAATCTTTATCATAAATATTTAACAGGAAAAATCCTTTTGAGTCAGCTTCTTCAGGAGAGGATATTAGAGTATACTCAAAACTTTGACTTGTTATTTCTTTAGCCTTTTCAATGGCTTTTTGACTTCCGTAAATAATGTAGGAAGCTTCAGGCAGCTTTTTGCTACCTTTTACTAAAATTTCAGGTGAAATACCGGCAGGGTCGCCAAGGGAGATAGCTATCTTTACCA
>JALWLQ010000219.1:3590-8614 GCA_027084095.1 Persephonella sp. | reverse complement strand
CCTATTGAATATCCAACAAGAGCATAATAAGTCCACAGACCATCTTCCTGTGAGAAAGCACCCCTTTCAAACAGAATTTTTATAATTTCCTGTCCCAGAACAATCATCCCTACTATTGCAGGAATTGAGATAAAAAATGCAAATCTAAGGCCATTATTTAAATCCTTGTTAAACTCCTTTTTATTTTCCTCAGAAAAATGTCTTGACAGGGAAACAAGCAAAGCATTACCCAGTCCTATTGCAAACAGCCCAATAGGAAGCTGGAAAATTCTGTTGGCATAATAAAGGTAGGATATTGCCCCACCAATTAAAAATGATGCAATAATAGTGTCAACCACAAAACCAAACTGACTAACACCAAAGGACGCAAAAGCAGGGGCAAGCCTTTTAATTGTTTCCTTAATTTCAGGTAAAAAATTAAACGATACAGAAGGCACCATTTTTTCTTTTATCAGAAGTGGTATCTGGAGAATAACCTGCAAAATACCACCAACAATTGCCCCGTAAGCAAGGGCATATATGCCAAATCTCTCAGATAATAGTAATGCAAAAAATATAAAAGAAAGATTAAGAAGTGCAGGAGAAACAGCAGGAATAAAAAATCTGTCTTTTGTATTCAATAAAGCCATAAAAAATGAAACCCAGCCAACAAGAATTAGATAAGGAAAAACAATCTTTAATAGGGATGCAGCTGTATCCAGAGTTCCTTTTTCAGCAAGTCCAGGAGCAATAAGAACAACAATATATTTTGCAAAAACAACAGAAATAATGGTTATAACAGCAAGAATAAGTGTATAAAAGGAAAACATTGAAGAGGCAAATTTTTTCGCATATTCAGAGTCATTTTTGTTTAGCTGTGTATAGATAGGGATAAAAGCAGCATTAAAGCTACCTTCTGCAACAAGCTGCCTGAGTGTGTTGGGAATTCTCCAGGCAACAAAAAATGCATCTGTTAAGGGATTTGCACCAAAAACATAGGCTATGGTGGCATCTCTGATATAGCCTAAAATTCTACTTACAAAAGTAGCAGAAGAAAATAAGAGTGTTCCTTTAACAAAATGTGTTCCTTTCACCTGCCGCACCTTAAAACTTTTGCAATAACAGGAACAACTCCAGCTCTGAGCATTCCTAATTTTTTAGCTGCAGCATAGGACAAGTCCAGAACTCTTCCTTTTACGAAAGGCCCTCTGTCATTAATTCTTACTTTTACAGTTCTACCATTTTTTAGATTTTTTACCAGTAGAATGGTGCCAAAGGGCAAATACCTGTGGGCTGCTGTGTATTTATACATATTGTATCTTTCGCCGCTGGCAGTTTTTCTACCGTGGAACTTTTTGCCGTAATAAGAGGCAATGCCCTTTATGGTAGTTGGACAATGCCCATAATACCGTTCCTTTTTTCCTGCACAGGAAAACAAAAAGACAACAATTAAGCCCAGTAAAATAGCTCTCATTGTGAGTTTTTAATCTGCACAGATGAACTTAAGAATATTTTTTTTCCATTTTGGAATGCTGTTAATCTGATTGTGTATTCTCCAGATGGAACCTGTTCATTTTTGAAATCCTTTTGTTCCCAGCACCATTTTTTTTCTTCTGATGGTTTTACTTCTATTATTGATTGCATGGCGATTGGAGAATAAACAACTTTTTCATAATTTTTGTCCTGAAATACTGCCCATGGTGCAGATGAAGGAAGATATATCTTCTGGTTAGAATTATTTTTTAGATAAAAGCATATTTTTTCCGATTTCTTGAAAACTTTTTTTTCTGGCTTAAATTCTATTTCCCCTGCTGATAGGGCAGCAAAGGAAAATGTGCTGAAAATAAGAAAAGCTGAAATTACTTTTTTTAACATTTTGCACCCCTTTAGTTATAGAATATTTAATATCCTTTTAAAAATTTTATACAAAAATCCAATCTTATCAAGGAGAAAAAATGTTTAGAGTGGCAATCGTTGGGAGACCTAATGTTGGTAAGTCTTCCCTGTTTAACAGAATAATAGGGAAAAGAAAGGCAATAGTAGAAGATATTCCCGGTGTGACACGGGATAGAGTGGTTTCAAAAGCCGAGTGGCTTGGTGTGCCTTTTGAGATTGTTGATACAGGTGGGTATATTGAAGGAGATGAGGATAAATTTGCTCCATATATCAGAAAACAGATAGAAAAGGAGCTGGATTTATCAGACCTGTTTATATTTGTTGTTGATGGAAAGGAAGGTTTAACACCTGCAGACAAAGATATAGCAAAAATACTCCACAAAACAGAAAAGCCTGTTTTAGTAGCAGTGAACAAAATAGATGACCCTTCCCATGAAGATAGAATTTATGAGTTTTATGAACTGGGATTTGATAAGGTTTTTCCTGTTTCATCTATTCAGAAATATGGCGTTGGAGACCTACTTGATGAGGTTGTTAAACATATACCTGATTATGAAGTGGAAGCTGCCAGAGAGGAGTTAAAACAGGAGAAAAAGGAAAAGGATGAAGTTATAAAAGTCGCCATTGTAGGAAAACCAAATGCTGGAAAATCTTCCTTACTAAATGCGATTTTAGGAGAGGAAAGGGCAGTAGTATCAAACATCCCCGGAACTACAAGGGATGTGGTTGATACTCTTTTTGAATGGAAGGGGCATAAATTCCTTTTCCTTGATACAGCAGGACTGAGAAAAAAATCAAAGGTTGATTACGGGATAGAGTTTTTCAGCGTAGGAAGAACCCTTGAAGCATTAAAAAGGGCTGATGTTGTAGTCCATGTTATAGATGCAAAAGAAGGAGCAACTGAGCAGGACACAAAAATAGCCCATCTGATACAAAAGTATTCAAAACCAGCTGTTATTGTAATAAATAAGATTGATACACTACCCCAGAGAAAAGAGGTTTTAAACAGAATAAAAAATCAGGTTAGAGAAAGATTATACTTCCTGCCTTATGCACCAATAGTTTTAACCTCAGCAAAACAGAAAAAGGGTATAAAACAGCTATTACAGGAAATTGTTGAGGTTTATAATCAGGCATGGAAAAGGGTCGGAACAGGACAACTGAACAGGGCATTGCAGCAAATCTTATCCCTTAGACAACCACCGGCATATAGGGGAAAACCTCTAAAAATCTATTATGCAACACAGCTTGAAGGAAAACCCCCTTGCTTCCTTATGTTTGTAAACTATCCAGAAGGCTTTAAAGAACACTATGTCAGGTTTCTGGAAAATAACCTGAGAGAAATACTTGGTTTTGAAAAAGCACCCATTAAATTAATATTTAGAGGTAGAGATAGAGAATAAGAGGAAAAAATGGAAAAAGAGCGGCTTTTTGTTGTTTCGGCAATACTGCCTGTTCATGTTGAGAGAAAAGATAAAAAATACACAGTTAAATTAAGCCCCGGCGGACTTGTAACAGCACTTAAACAGGCACTTTACAAAAGGCAGGCTATCTGGCTTGGCTGGGGAGGAACACACCATATAAACAAAGAGTTTAAACAACTAATCCTTGAAACAGGAAAAAAGGAAGGTTTTGCCCTTTATCCTCTTCCCCTTACAGAAGAAGAGAGAAAAAACTTCTTTGATGGATTTTCCAACGGGATTATATGGCCTCTTTTCCATACATTTCCAGATTATGCCAGATTTGAGCCAGAATACTGGCAGGCTTATAAAAAGGTCAACAAAAAGTTCGCAGATTACATCAAAAAATTAGTCAGTAAAAATGATTTAATCTGGGTGCATGATTACCACTTTTTCTTGTTGCCAGAATATCTAAGAAAATCAGGAGTTCAAAACAAAACAGGCTTTTTCCTTCATATACCTTTCCCAAATCCTGAACTGTTTTTTAAAATCCCATGGCGTATTGAATTACTTGAAGGGCTACTTCATTACGACCTGATAGGATTTCATACATACATAGATAGAAAAAACTTTTTAGACTGCCTTGATGAGCTTATAGACGGTATCCAGATAAAAGTAAAAGAGCCAATAACCCAGATAAAATACAAAGGTAGAACCATTAAAGTAGGGGTGTTTCCTATAAGCATAGATTTTGAAAAATACAATACCCTGGCAAAACAGGTAAAACCTCTGGATAAAAAAAGAAAACTGATACTGGGAATAGACAGGCTGGATTATACCAAAGGACTGATACACAAGCTAAAAGCATTTAAACTCTTCCTTGAAAAATATCCAGAACTCCATTGCAAAGTCCAGCTTGTTCAGGCTGTAGCCCCTAATATCAAAAAACTACCCGAATATGACCAGCTAAAGATAGAGTTTGAACATCTTGTAAGTGAGATTAATGGAAAATTTGGAACAGATAGATGGACACCTGTAAGGTATATCGCAGGTAGACTGGATTTTGAGAAACTGATTGCTTATTACAGATACTCAGATATCTGCTGGGTAAACTCCTTGAAAGACGGTATGAACCTTGTCGGAAAAGAGTATGCAGCTGCAAATATTGATGAAAACGGGGTATTACTCCTGAGCGAATTTGCAGGAGCAGCCACAGAACTTTATAAGGATGCGTTACTGATAAATCCTTATGACCTTGAAGGAACAGCCTATACCCTGTATAAAGCCCTGACAATGAAAGATAGCCAGAAATCCAGAAGAATGAAAAATCTGAGAAAACATATCCAAAAATATGATATAAACTGGTGGAGTAATGCATTCTTGGAAGCGGCATTTGACAGGAAAATAGAGGATTTTCCTGTCCTTGAGGAAGATTTCCCCCTCCATGAAATACTACAACTGCCGTGAATCAACTATAAATGTTACAGGGCCATCATTTTCAATAAAAACCTTCATATGTGCCGCAAAAATACCTGTTTCTACAGGAACTATTTTTCCAAGTTCCTCAACGAATTTTTCATAAAGTTTTTTAGCCTTTTCAGGTTCTTCAGCAGTGTCAAAAGAAGGTCTTCTACCTTTTTTTATATTTCCTGCAAGGGTAAATTGGGAGATTACAAGGGCTTTACCATTTATATCAATTAGGGATAAATTCATCTTTCCATTTTCATCCTCAAAAATTCTCAGATAAGG
>JALWLQ010000219.1:0-3490 GCA_027084095.1 Persephonella sp. | reverse complement strand
TTTGATGGTCCCAGAACAAGAAAAGTAATCGTAAAAATCATAGAAGGTTGATTTTTCCCAATAAAACATTAAATTGACATAAAATATTTTATAAATATTTGAAAAATGGAGCATTTTTATGGCTTATCAATCTTTTGCAAGAAAGTATAGACCTAAAAACTTTAGTCAGGTTGTAGGACAGGAAACTGTTAAAAAAACTCTGGAAAATGCTATTAAACTGGATAGAATATCCCATGCATATATATTTGCCGGCTCCCGTGGGCTTGGAAAAACAACCATAGCCAGAATAATCACAAAATGCCTAAACTGTGAAAAAGGAATAACCCCTGAACCCTGTGGAGTATGTGAAAACTGTCATGAGATAGAGAAAGGTTCTTTTCCTGATATGTATGAGATAGACGCAGCTTCAAATCGTGGAATAGATGATATCAGAGCACTAAGGGATAATGTTTCCTATGCCCCAATAAAAGGCAGATACAAGGTTTATATAATAGATGAAGCTCACATGCTTACCAGAGAGGCTTTTAATGCACTTTTAAAAACACTGGAAGAGCCTCCGCCTAATAATATTTTTATACTGGCTACAACTGAACTCCACAAAATACCGGATACTATCCGTTCCAGATGCCAGACTTTTATATTTAAGCCACCCACAAAAGAACAGATTAAGGAATACCTGAAATGGATTTTAGAAAATGAGAATATTCCTTATGAGGAGGAAGCACTTTATCTAATAGCAGAAGCAAGCGAAGGCGGAGTTAGAGATGCAGCAAGCATATTAGACCAGGCTGTTATATACGGTAGCGGCTCTGTTAAAGTGGAAACAACCAGACAACTGCTTGGCGTAATTCCAGAAAATATAGTTAATAAATTCTTAACTGACCTCAAAGAAAAATCCTTGAAAGATATGGTAAAAACCATAGAAACCCTTGACAGCGAAGGATATGACTTGAATGTATTCTGGCAACAAATAATGGAAAAACTCCATAAAGCGATGGTTTCCATTGCACTTGGGCAAAAAGATGATATTTTTTCAGAAGACGATACAGAGCTGCTGATTTACACACTGGATATATTCAAAAAAGCATACCTTGAGGCAAGAAATTTTACAGAGAAAAAGGATATATACCAGCTTGCAGTTTTAAAACTTAAATTTATGAAAAATCTTATTCCGATAAAAGAACTGCTTGAAAAAGGAGTTTCAGTTCAGGCAGCACCACAGACAAAGGAAACCAAGCAAACAGAACCTAAAGAAGAAAAGTTTGATATCCAGAAGGCAATACTGAAAATAGGCAAAGAAGCAGGTGGAATAGTATCCGGAGCACTGAAAAATGCCAGCATAAAAGAGGAAAATGACAAATTTGTGATACTGGTTGAAAAAACAATAGCTGACCTTTTAAAAAGCAAATTAGATATAATACAGAAATACTTCCCAAAAGCTGTAGAAATACAGGAAATAGAGATAAAGCCTGAGAAAAAAAAGAGCAAAAAAAGAGATGAAGCAGTAGACAAAGTGCTGGATTTGTTTCAAGGAAAACTAATTAGCTATAAGGAGGAGTAAATGTTTAATTTAGGAAATTTAGGCGATATGATGAAAATGATGAAAACAATGCAGGAAAATATGGCCAAGGCAAAAGAAGAGCTAAGGAATGAAGAGATTATCGTTGAAGTTGGCGGCGGAATGGTAAAAATAGTAGTTAACGGTCTTGGGGAAGCAAAGGATGTTTTTATAGATAAATCCCTCTTAACAGAAGATAACCATGAAATACTTCAGGACTTACTTGTTGCAGCTATAAATGAAGCAAACGCAAGAGCAAAAGAAGTTATGACAGAAAAGCTATCTCAGGCTGCAGGAGTGCTTGGAAATATTCCGGGGTTGAATAACTTACTCTAATGGAAAATATAATTCCTGAAACACTTTCAAAAGTAGTAGAAGAAATATCCAGACTTCCAGGCTACGGGGAAAAGTCTGCCCAGAGACTTGCTGTAAACATTTTAAACATGCCCCGTGGAGAAGCCTTAGACCTTATAAAAACATTTATGCAACTTCTGGAAAAAGTTCACCCTTGCAAAGAATGTGGTATTTATACGGAAGATGAACTATGTCCGATATGCACAAGTGAAGACAGAGACAGGTCAGTTATATGTGTGGTAGAGGAAAGTTTTGATGCCTTTGCAATAGAAAGAACAGGAAAATTCAATGGACTTTACCATGTAATAGGTGGAAGGCTATCTCCCCTTGAAGAGATTACACCAGAAGATTTGAATATTGATAGCCTGATAGAAAGGGTTGATAGACTACCTGTAAAAGAGGTTATACTGGCGACAAACCCAACAGTAGAAGGTGAAGCAACAGCTTCGTATATTTACAATCTTCTCAAAGATAAAAACATTACAATATCCAGAATAGGATACGGACTACCATTTGGAGCAGTCCTTGAAAACGCAGATGATTTTACACTATCCAAAGCCCTTGAACATAAAACTCCACTTTAATCAACTTTTTTGTAAAAAGGACGATAACTTCTAAAAGTTAAACAAACAGGAAATAAGATTTTGAGTCAAAACAAAAAGTGGAAATCAAAAGCAAAGGAACATTTTATTGCCGGGAAAATTCTATATGAAAATAAACTATACAGAGATAGTCTGGCAAGATTATATTATTCTGCATATTCTATAATGGTTTCTGTGTGCGGTGACCCTCCATCTGGTAGATGGGCACACAAAGGAATACTTAAATGCTTTTTCAAAGCCCTTTTTGAGAAAAACAAAATAGATGCATTTTCTAAAGAGGAAATTACTTTAATTAAAGATTTTTATGAAGAAAGAAGAAGAGCTGACTATACAACAAGAGAGATAGACAAATTTCGTGTAAAAGACTATATTAATCTGGTAGGGGAAATGTTAGAGGTTGTTGAAAATGGTAAAGACTAAATCTATTGTGGATATCATAAATAGTATTCAGAAAGAACTTGACAACTCAAATTTACCGGTGAAAGTAAAAGTGGACATAGGGAAACCTATAGAAGGAGCAGATATTGGTCTGATAGTAAATGTTGAAAGCAAAGATAACTGGAAACTTCACAAAAAGATAAATTTCATTATTAGAAATCTTTTGGATAAAGAAGATTTAGAAGCCTATATTGATTGGCGTTATAAAGATAAAGATAATTAAAAGATGTAACTCTTTATCTTTCTAATATATTTCTCAGGTATCTTCTAAGTTAAATTATTTCTGATAAATTTAATCTTACACCTACATCTTTTTGTTTTATATATGTCATTGTGTTATTATTTATATAACAGTGTTATAAAATTTAGGAGGTCAACACAATGGCAACCGCTACAGATAAATCTATGAGAGAAATCCGCTGGCACGGTAGAGGCGGTCAGGGAACAGTTACAGCAGCAAAAATGCTTGCCTCAGCAGCGATTATCAGAGGAAAACACGGACAGGCTATGCCGGAATTTGGTCTTGAAAGGTCAGGAA
>JALWLQ010000218.1 GCA_027084095.1 Persephonella sp. | reverse complement strand
CGGTAAAAAGGTTAGAGGGCACAAATTAGAAACCCTGAAAAAAATGGCAGAATGGATAAGACTTCAAAAGGATATCCAGAAACTTGTAAACCAGAAGAAAAATCTGGAAGAACAGATTATTGAGGATATCCTTGAGGAAGCTGATGTGGTTTGTGCTACTAACTCAGGAGCAGGCTCAGATTTTCTATTTGAGGATATATTTGATGTGATTTTTATAGATGAAGCCTCTCAGGCAACAGAACCTTCCTGTTTAATACCACTGATAAAAGGCAAAAAGGCAGTTCTCGCCGGTGACCATAAACAGCTTCCACCAACGGTTTTACACCCTGAAGCCAAAGGCTTATCTTTTACAATGTTTGAGAGATTTATAAAAATCTATCCTGAAAGTGCCTACATGCTGAAAATTCAATACAGGATGAATGACCTTATAAAAGAATTCCCTTCCAGAGAGTTTTATAACGGCGAACTGGTATCTGCAGAAGAAGTAAAAGACAGAAAACTATCTGATATTACAGGGAAAACAGGGAAAGACCCTATAACAAATGACACACCTGTTGTTTTCATTGATACCCATGGCAGATTTATGGAAAAACAGAAAAAAGGCAGCCGTTCAAAATATAATCCAGAAGAGGCAAAAATTGTCCAGTTTATTATAAATAAACTAAAGGAATTAGGCATTCCATCTGAAGATATTGGGGTAATAACACCATACAAAGACCATGAAGAGTATCTGAAAAAACTTGTGCCAGATGTTGAGGTGAAAACTGTTGATGGATTTCAGGGCAGGGAAAAAGAGGTAATCATAATATCGCTGGTTCGTTCTAATCCAGATGAGGAAATAGGATTTTTAGATGACCTGAGAAGATTAAATGTTGCTTTAACCCGTGCAAAAAGAAAACTAATTGTGATAGGAGATGCAAATACCCTATCCTCAAATGAAACATACAGAAAATTTCTGCAATTTGTTAGAGAAAAAAATGGATTTTTCCCAGTAGAAGAAATTTTAAAAGATGAAAATAATTAGATTTATTTTTCAACCTACAAAGTGCTGGGTGGAGTTTGAAAAAGATAAAAGTAGCTGGCAGGGGTATTTTTTCAGGTATGCCTTGACTTTGGGTCTTATTGGACCTGTTTTATCTTTTATTAGCCTTAGAGATATTTCTTTCCAGAAAGCTATTATTTATGCACCTGCCACTTATATAGCAGATATGACTGTTTTGTTTATCTTTTCTTTTTTTACTGTAAAACTGCTAAGGATGGATTTTTCAACTATTATGAAGTTTTATATTCTGGTTAATATTCCAATATGGCTGTCTGATGTTTTTGATATATACCAGCCATTACGGGTTTTAAGCAATATAGGATTTTTGTATAGTTTTTACCTTTTGTACACAGGTTTAAGATTTTTCAAAAAGGAAAAATATATCTTACCAGTTTTTGTTATTCATTTAGTTTTGTATGTATTAAATGCTGTTTTATCTGAAGTAATAGCCACAAATCCAATTCTAAAAAAAATGATAAAAATCTTAACCTTTTAAACTTTCTCTAAGTTTTAACAGATTTTCTTTAGTTAAAGGAATTTTTTCATTTTCATAACTTAGATAAATATTTCCACTACATTTCAGGTTGAAAGGTTCTTTTATATATTCCTCAAATAAAAAATCATCACCAACTTTAAATGCCAGAGCAGCAATAATTAATGGACTTTCTGGGCATTCAGAAAGCTGAAACCATTTTATTGCCTCTGTGTAATGCCTTTCTTTAATATGCCTTATACCCTTTAAAAAATTTTCGTCAGCCTGTTTTATACTATTTTCGTCTACTAAAAACTTAAGCTTTTTTAGTTTTTGAGGGTCTATCATTTTCTCTTTGCAAGATTTTGTAGAAAGTTAATCTGATGAAAAGTTGAAGGCTG
>JALWLQ010000217.1 GCA_027084095.1 Persephonella sp. | reverse complement strand
TTTGTTTTAACTGCCTGTTTTTCCTCTGGAGAATAAACGATTAGTTCATTGCCTTTGAGGAAATATATCTGTTTAACAGGCTTTGAATACTCCAGTTTCACCGTGTCCGGTTTTGATATAAATAGTTCCCCTTTATACTCATCAGGCTGGTCTAAGCCTTCCATAAAGGTCTGCTGTTTGAACTGTGCTGTTATTGAGCTTATCTGTGATAGCTTTTTCTCTAATTTGTCTAAAATATCAGCATAGGAAAAAGAAAAAACAAACAGGAAAAGGAAGATAAACTTTTTCATAAATTCCCCCTTAATACAGCCACATGGCCAGTTTTTTTCTGTATTCCTTGGTTAATGGATTTCCTTCCCCAAGGATATTAAATATTGCTACCATTGCTTTTCTGCCTGCTTCATCTTTGTATTTTTTGTCCAGCTGGACAACTTTCAGGAATTTTTCCAGTGCATCTTTATATTGCTCCTGCAGTGCAAGGCAGGCTCCCTCTTTGAGAAGTTTATCAAGCTCATTTTCAGGTTGTAGTTCTTCACACCATTTTTTGAATGTGATTAATTCTTTTAATGCCTGTGCTTTTGTAAAGTATTCCTTGTGGTATTCCTTAATAGAGTTCAATAATTCCTCTGCTCTGTCTAATCTACCTTCTTTTATGTAAAACTGGGCAGCTTCAAGGGCTATTTTTTTGTTTTCTGGATATTCTTTAAGAAGTTTTTCGTAAATTTCCTCTGCTTTTGTTAAATTTCCTGCCATAAACTCCATTTTTGCTTCATCAAGGAGTTTATCAGCCTCAGATTTTATATATTTTGATAAGACTTCCCTCAGTTTTGGTTCAGGTAAAGCTCCAACAAATCTATCAACCTCTTTTCCATTTATAAATATACGAACATCTGGTATTCCGCTAACTCCAAACTCCTGTGCTATGTGTGGATTTTCATCTGTGTTTATTTTTGCCAGAACAAAGCCGTATTCACCTGCAAGTTTTTCCAGTAGAGGCTTTAGCACTCTACAGGGTCCACACCATGGAGCCCAGAAATCTATAACAACAGGCCTTTCATAAGATTTCTCTACAACTACTTCCTCAAAGTTATCATCTGTCACATCATATATTAGAGCCATCTTAACCTCCTTATGTATTTATTACTATATATTTATAATATGAATTTTTAGTGATATTTTCAAATAAAATCTTAGCCTGTATCACTCAGATTTTACCGTAGTTTTCACTTTTTCCTTTAGTTTACATACGCTACATATTTCGGAAAATGATGGTTCTCCACATATTTTGCATTTTTGGAGCTCCTGTTTTTGCCTTTCTTCATGTTCTTTTAGTATCGGATACATTTTTTTTAGAAAATTTGTATAAAACTGGAGTTTTGTTCCTGGATGTTTTTCTTCAAGCTGGGAAAATAGTTCTTTGTATTCTATAGATGAGGCTCCTTCTGAGAATGGGCATTCATATTCTATATACTCAATATTGTTGAAAAATGCATAAAGGGCTGCCTCTTTCTCTGTGATTTTGCACAGGGGTTTTACTTTTCTGATAAATCCGTTTTCTTCTTTTAAAACAGGATACTGCCTTTTTAGATAATCAATATCCCAGTGAAGTGTATTTCCAAATAAAACTGCCACTTCATCATCAAGATTGTGTCCTGTGGCTATTATGTTGTATCCAAGCTCTTTTGCATATTTATTCATGTAATACCTTTTTACCGTGCCGCATGCTGAACAGGCAGGCCTGTTTGTAATCTGGTCTATTTGTGGGATTGGGGCAATTTCTTCTTTGAGGGATACTATATGTAGAGGTCTTTCAACTCTTTCTGCAAACTGGAGTGCCAGTCTTTTGCTGTCCTGTGAATACTCATCAATTCCAAGGTCTATATAAAAGCCATCTGCTTCATATCCCAGTTTTACCAGTG
>JALWLQ010000216.1 GCA_027084095.1 Persephonella sp. | reverse complement strand
TCTATGAAACCAACTCTGCTGATAGGAGATTTTATCCTTGTTAATAAACTTGTTTATGGAGACTGGAGTATAGGCATACCATTTACAGGAATAGATTTTTATAGATACAAAAATAGGCTGGCAAAACCAGACCGAGGAGACATAATAGTTTTCAAATATCCGGAAAATCCTAAAATTGATTTTATAAAGAGAATAATTGCCCTTCCTGGAGATACAGTAGAGGTAAAAAATGATATTGTTTATGTAAATGGAAAAGCCCTTTTAAGGAAACCTGACGGCTATTATACTGCTCCAAACGAAAAAGTGAAAAAGTATCTTGAATGCACAACCAGAAAATATACCGGAAAAGAATACTGCTATACCATAATGGAACTTTATGATGGAGAAGGAAAGGATTTTGGACCTGTAAAAGTTCCAGAAGGACACTACTTTGTTATGGGAGATAACAGAGATAACAGTCGTGATAGTAGGTTCTGGGGATTTGTTCCAGATGATTACCTGATAGGTCAAGCTTTTGTGATTTACTTTTCTATAGACTTGAAATCTCCGGCAATTAGATTTGATAGAATAGGAAAAGTTATCCAGTAAGGAGGTTAATAGCTTGATACTAATTAAAGGTGGAACAATAATAGACCCACAGAATAATCTTAGAGACCAGAAAGATATATTAATAGATAAAGGGAAAATCGTAAAAATAGAAGAAAATCTGCAACCACCTCCAGAATGTCAGGTTATAGACGCAACTGATAAGGTTATCTGTCCCGCATTTACAGATATTCATGTTCATTTTAGAGACCCGGGGCAAACCTATAAGGAAGATATATACACAGGAAGTCTTGCAGCTGTTGCAGGAGGATATACAACTGTTGTCTGTATGCCTAATACATTTCCGGCAATAGATGAACCTTCAATTGTCAGATATGTGATAGAAAAGGGGGAAGAAATAGGTCTGTGTAGAGTTTTACCTGCAGCTGCAGTTACAAAAGGAAGAGAAGGAAAACAGCTTACAGAAATGTCCCTGTTAAAAGATGCAGGAGCCGTCTATTTTACCGATGATGGTGCACCTGTATGGGATGCCCATGTAATGAGAAAAGCAATGGAATTTGCTGGTTCAATAGGTAGTTTTGTTGCAGACCACTGCGAAGATTTATCCCTCTCAAAAGATGGAGTTGCCCATGAGGGAGAAATCGCGGCAGCTTTAGGACTGCCACCACTACCACCAGAAGCAGAAGACACTATGATTGCCAGAGATTGTGTCTTGTCTATCCATACAGGAATGCCTGTTCATATATGCCATTTATCCACAAAGGTTGGAGTTGAGATAGTTACTTGGGCAAAAGCAATGGGTGCCAAAGTAACCGCAGAAGTAACACCCCATCATCTTTATTTAACAGATGAGGAATGGCTTGATTTTGACTGTAAAGCAAAAGTATCTCCCCCTCTTAGAGAACATGAAGATTTAGAAGCTGTTAGATGGGCTCTTGCTTCTGGAATTATTGATATAGTCGCTACAGACCACGCACCACATGCACATCAAGAAAAAATGCAGGAACATCATGCCTGCCCGCCGGGAATGATAGGTCTGCAGTTTGCACTGCCTATAGTTCTTGAACTGGTAAGGAAGGACTATTTTGATTTAACAAGGCTGGTTGAGGTTATGTCCATCAATCCAGCCAAGAAAATAGGTCTAAAACCACCTTCTATAAAAGAAGGAGAAATTGCTGAGCTTACAATATTTGACCCAACAGAAAGCTGGGAAGTAAATGAAGAAGTTATTTATTCCAAGAGTAAAAACACTCCATTAATGGGAAGAAAATTAATTGGTAAAGTAAAATACACATTTTATAAAGGAGAAATCGTCTATAGGGATTAGTTATGACGCTGGAAATTGATGTTTTAAACTCTTTAAAAGAGGTTTATGACCCGGAAATACCTTTAAAT
>JALWLQ010000215.1 GCA_027084095.1 Persephonella sp. | reverse complement strand
TTGAGTTTTACGACTATGAAGGATTTGATTATCCTCAGATAAATCTCTGGGATTTTGGGTATTTAGGTAGAAGGTCTAAAAATCTGGCAGATATGAGGGTAAAACGCTCTCAATTAATTTATAAGGAGGAGTAAAAATGGAAGATAAAAATATTGAAAATACCCTTAAAAAGATGGCTATTGTTTTAGATAAAGTTGTTAAAAAAGTGGACGAGCTTGATAAAAGGATTACAAAACTTGAGATGAAACTTCTTGCAGAAGAGGGTAAAAAAGAGACCACTACCCAGCCACAACAACCACAACCAGAAAGCAGAAGCACAGCTGGTATAGGGAGCTTTGGAACAGGATTTTTAAGCTCACTTTTTGGAACATTTGCAGGAATGAGCCTTTTTAATCTGCTTTTTAATAATAATATCTCTGCACATGAAGTTGCACAGCAGTCAGGACTTTCTGAGGATGAACTATCAGAGATAGACCACAAACTTGATGAGCTATCACAGGAAATCTCACAGATGGATGAAAAACTTGATGAGATAGACCAGAGTATAGATGAGATAACAGACAACAGTATTGAGCCTGATATCACCGATTTTGGCTTTGATGATTTTGATACAGGATTTGATGATATAGATATGGTATAGGGGTAAAAGATGGACATAAAAATGGGTGTTGCTAAAGCAGGAATAAAACCTTCCGGAGATTACGATATTCTTGTTTTAAAATTCAAACCATCTGTTTATAGCCTTGTTTTAACCCAGAACTCCCTTGCAGCAGCACCTGTTATTTATGATAAAAATCTTAGAGTAAAAACAGATAAAATTTCTGCAATTGTTGTAAATAGCGGAAATGCAAATGCAGCAACAGGAGAACAGGGATTAAAAAATACAATCCGAATGGCACAGCTAACTTCACAGCTTTTAGATATTCCAGATGACCAGACTTTTGTTTTTTCTACAGGGGTTATAGGTGTTCAACTTCCTATGGAAAAGGTTGAAAAAGGAATAAAACAGGCCTGCGAAAATCTCACAGACCTTGACCTTGAACTTGCAGCAAGGGCAATATCCACAACAGATAGTTTTCAAAAATACTACACTTTATCAGACCAGATAGACGGAAAAATGTTTCAGATTGTTGGTATTGCCAAAGGGGCAGGGATGATACATCCTTCAATGGCAACAATGCTTGCTTATATATTTACAGATGTAAAAATTGAAAAATCCCTTCTTGACGAACTTATGAAAGAAATCACAGAAAAAAGTTTTAATTCAATAGATGTAGACGGTTGTGAAAGCACAAATGATAGTTTTTTAGTAGTAGCAACAGGTGAAGGTGAACTTGAGATAACAGAGGAAAATAAGGAAATTTTCAAAGAAAAACTCCTTAGAGTTGCCACTGAGCTGGCAAAAATGATTGTTCGGGATGGAGAAGGTGCCACAAAACTGATACAGATTAACGTCTATCAGGCAACCTCTGAAGAAGAAGCCAAAAAAATAGGAGAGGCTATAGCACTTTCAAACCTATTTAAAACAGCCATGTTTGGGAACGACCCAAACTGGGGAAGAATTCTTTCTGCTGTTGGACAGCTTCATCTGGATATAGATTTTTCAAAAGTAAAGCTATATATCGGCGGTTTTCTGATATACGACGGAAAACCTACAGAATATGATAGACAAAAAGCAGAGGAATATCTGAAAAATAACTCAGAAATTACAATAGAGCTTTATCTTAATAGAGGAGATAAAAACTGGACTTACTATACCTGTGACCTTACATACAAATATGTTGAAATTAATGCAGAATATACAACCTGAATTTAGGTTTATTTTCTGATGTAAATCCTTCAACTTGTAAAAAACTCTAAGTATGATTTTATCAGCTTTTTTTCGTAAAATAAGTATTGACATTAATTCTGTTTACCCTTACTTTTAATAGTAATTATTACTAAT
>JALWLQ010000214.1 GCA_027084095.1 Persephonella sp. | reverse complement strand
AGCATTATAAATTGGGTATGAAATTACTTTCTCTGGAACATGCATATCTGCAAAGTTTAGAATTCCTCAAAGTTGTTAGGCCATTTATAAGAGCTCTACGGAATAAACTTCAGGAAAGTGTTTATATCTCTATTTTACATAAAAATTCTATAGTTTATATTTTCTCGGAGGACGCTAAAAGGTCGGTTCTGGTTAATTCTCGTATAGGCAGAAGATTTACAGCAAACAAAACAGCTGCAGGAAAGGCTCTTAAAAAGGCCTATGAAACAGAAGAATTTCCTGTAGAAGAGGACTGGGAAAATGCAGAACCTGAAGTGGCAGAAATAGCTTCAGTTATACGGGATGACCATAACCATCCAATAGCTGCTGTTTCCATTGTTCTTCCAGCTGAAAGAGCAAAAAAGGAAGACCTACAATTTATGAAAAAATCTCTTCAGGAAACGTGTAGAGAAGCAAGCGAAAGACTAAAAAGGTCATAACTGTCTGCTAACAAAAGGTAGCTTTATATCAGTTCGAAGTATGTTTATATATACATAAATTGAGCTAAATGTTTTCCCTGTTACCTTATTAAAGTCTTCTTTATAGTTTATCTTTAATCTCCAACATTTTCTATTTAGCATAAATGTAAAATTCTTCCTCTGGACATACCCTTCTTTTATATTGTTAAGGATACTACCTGAAATTAATATATCTCTCCATGTTAGAGATAAAGTCTGATTAACCTGATTTGTACTCTGGACACCTTCAAATAACCCTTTATCAAAAGAGTGGGAAACGGAATACTTTAACCAGCTGGTAATAGGAATAGATAAGGAACTTATTGTCCTTACAATCTGGTTAAAGTAAAAATCATAGTAAAGGGTATTCTCTACAGAAAATTTGTTTATATTCAGATACAATTTGTTTTTTAATGGTTTTCTATGTCCAGTTAACTGGGTATTCCCGAGATAATAATAGTTGTTTAAAGTGTATCCTGTGGATATTTCCCATGAAAGAAAATCTTTTCTATTTTTAAAGTTAAGTATATTGTAAAGTGCCAAATCTATATCTTTTGCATCCTTTACCCTATCTTCTCTATCAAAATAGGGTAGTTTTTCTTGATTTACTTTTGATACATGGTACACTTTAATTTCAGGAATTATAGAATGTATAAATTTTCCATAATTTTTAAATATTAAAGCCCTAACTCTATCCTCAATTTTAAAAATATTTCTGGTTGGTGTTCTATTATTGTTTACTTCGTCTGAAAGCAAATACCATGTAGCTCTTGGGGAAAATGTAAAAGTATTTGATATACTTCGGAAATTATTATAAATCTGTAAGTTTAAAGTGTTATCACTTCTTATTCCAGAAGTACCTTTTTCCCTATAAAAATTTGTGTTTACTGATAAGAAATCAAAGTATAACGGGATTTCATTAAATAATTTTCTTTTTTTCCAGTAAAATCTCAGTTCTGGTAATCTCTGAAGAGTTTCTTCATTGGAAACTCTTGAAAGGTCATAAAGAAAATCAAAATTAATTTCAACAGTATAATTTCTCTTATCCATCAAGGCTATTAATTGGGATTTTGTGTATGCTTTATATCTTAAATTAGTGGCATTGTATATGTCTTCAAAGAAATAAGGGTCACTTGGAATGTCATACTTAAAATAGATATCAAAATCATTCCATTGCTTGTATAGATTTCCATATAATCTCCATCTGTTTCTCCTCTTCTTTCCTTCTCTTCCCTGCCACCACTGTCCGTTAGAACTATTTTCATTAAAAACAACAAAGTTTCCAGTATAAAATTCCTCGGCAGAAAATTTATTTCTATACTGAATATCAAGTCCTTTTCCCTGCTGATTACGATAATCAAATGTAAAGGTCATGTCTGAATGTCTGGTCAGGATTAAAAAAAATGGCTGAACTACTTTAAGGTCATTATAGCTATCACTTCCTATCTGAG
>JALWLQ010000213.1 GCA_027084095.1 Persephonella sp. | reverse complement strand
ATGATTTTCCCCCATGATGTTCTGGAAAGGGTCAGAAAAAAAGCGGATATATTAGGAGTTATCACAGGAAGACCATTTTCAGACCTTGATTATTCCTTCAAAAAATTTGACCTGTATAAATATTTTGATTATATAATTACAGAAGATGACATACCTCAGCCAGATTTGAGAAAGCCATCTTCTTATCCTTTGAAGCTATTTTTTGAAAAAGTTGAGTTTGATAACCCTGTTTTTTATATAGGAGATACAAAAGCTGACAAAAAAATGGTAGAAAACTTTAACAAAGAAGAAAATAAAAATGTTAGATTTGTCCTCTATCAAAATGAACATAACAAAGATTTAAAGACAGAAAATAAAATAAAAGCCCCTGACGAAATATGTGAGGTGTTAAACAATTATGATTACGCACAAGATTAGACTACTTTTTATATTCTTATTAATCTTTTCCTTTTCTTTTTCTGATACGATAACAGAAACGCTTGAAAAATATGTAAACCAAGAACTTGAAAAAAAAGACACCAGTTTCAGAAAAAAACTTGATGAATGTCTTTCTATTTACAAAAAGTATCACTACAAAGACGAAAACCTAAAAAAAGAGATTGAACAAAAAGGATGTAAGCCATACATAGAAGAGTATGAAAGATTAATTGAGAAAGCAACAGAAAAATACAGTAAAGATTTAGAAGCAAATAAGAATACCACTATTCCAGATAAACCTAATCAGAGGTAAGTCCAAAATGATAATCACAATTGATGGTCCCGCAGGTTCAGGAAAATCAACAATTGCTAAAATGCTGGCAAAAGAGCTTGGATATACCTATATAGATACAGGAGCTATGTATAGGGCAGTTGCCCTTATGGTAAAAAGAAAAGGAATAGACCCTGATAATCCTGACGCTGTTGTTGAGCTTATGAAAAAAATCCAGATAGACCTTAAGCCTGCAGAAAATGGGGTGCAGGTTTTTCTCAACGGTGAGGATGTATCCAAAGAAATCCGGACAGAAGAGATAGGAAAAATAGCTTCTAAAATCGCAAGGCACTCAGAAGTCAGGAAAATACTGGTTCAAATGCAAAGAGAATTAGGACTAAAAGCAAAAAATGTGGTAATAGAGGGAAGAGATACAGGAACGGTCATATTTCCTGATGCAGATATAAAATTTTTCTTTACAGCATCACCAGAAGTAAGGGCAGAAAGAAGGTTCAAGGAATTAAAGGAAAAAGGACTAGATATAAGCTATGAAGAAATTCTAAAAGAAATAAAAGAGAGAGACCATTTAGATGAAACCAGAAAGGATAGCCCCCTTAGACCTGCTGAGGATGCAATTATAATTGATACTACTGGTAAATCTTTGTCTGATGTTTTTCAGGATGTTTTGAAAATTATTAAAGATAGATTAAAATTTCAGGCAGCTAATTCATAAATTAACAACATCTAATTGAGACAAAACTTATAAGAAAACTAAATAAATTTTCAATCTTCTGTATAACCACAGCAGGTTCTATTATAATAGTCATTCATAAAATCAAATTTTGAGGAGTTTATTTGAAAAGCCTTATAAAGTTTTCATTCTCCAGATTTTCCGAGATTTACGATAAGGAAGCTGTGCTGCAACAAGAAGCGGCAAAAATTCTGATAGACTTTGCCCAGGTAGAAGAAGGAAAAGGCTTAGACCTTGGATGTGGCACAGGATTTTTATACAGATTTTCAAACTGGCAGGATTTGACAGGTATAGATATAGCCCTTGATATGCTAAAGTTTTATAAAAAATTTAACAACAACTGTATTCAGGCAGATATGGAATATCTTCCTTTCAAAGAAAACACCTTTGATTTTGTTGTTTCTAACTTCTCAATCCACTGGGCAGACCTGAAAAAAACCATAAAGGAAGTCCAAAGGGTTTTAAAATTAGAAAGATATTTTGTTTTTAATATTCCAGTGCAGGGAAGCC
>JALWLQ010000212.1 GCA_027084095.1 Persephonella sp. | reverse complement strand
ATTTGTAAAGGTTGCATACAGATTTATAATCGTGATAAGTTATAAATAAGGAAAATGGCTACCTGACAAGAGAATATGATTTAGCTCATATAAAAATCTCTACAAAATCAGGGTGTAAATTTTAGCGTGATAGACTAAAATTTTAGCTAATTCTTGAAAATAAAGCTTTAGCGGATTGCATAAATTTTATGCAGATAAAAATTTGTAGAAATTTCACAATTTGGAGCAGAATATTGAAAATAAAGGCTTGCAAGCAAATTTTAAGGAAAATTTTATACCCATTTAAAAACATAAAATTATCAGCTAAACCGCAAAAATCTAAGCTCTGGAACTGACCCGCTGATTTAAGGGTATTGCGACATTTACGATGCAACAAATTAAAGTGTTTGAACTAAAATCTCCTCATTAATTCCAGAAATCCTTCACCAAACTTGCAAATTATCCCCAAAAATCCCAATTTATCTTAAGAAGTCCTTATGATGGTTATCATGGCTTAAAATAATAAGGATTTTATTCTATACTTGAATAAAATTTTGTTAATCAGGAGGATTAAATGGCACTTCAGGGAGTAATGGACACCCTAAAAAATGCAAATCTTGAGGAAATTGGCGTTAGCTTTTCACTTGCAGACCTTTTAAGAGACCTTAGAATAGATGGGAATAACGTTTACATAAAACTATTTTCCCCAAGTGAAAAATACCATGATTATCTCAAAGAAAAAGCAGAAAAAGTATTAAAATCTATTGGAGCAGAGCAAGTAGAAGTTGAATTTACTTCAGAACCACCGAAACAACAACAACAACCACCACAACCACCTCCACAACAAAATCCTTTTGAAAACAGAAGAAGAATTCCTGGAGTTAAAAAAGTCATAGCTGTTGCCTCAGGTAAAGGTGGAGTAGGAAAATCAACTGTGGCAGTTAACCTTGCAGCAGCCCTCAAAAAAATGGGATATGAAGTAGGATATCTTGATGCTGATATGTATGGTCCTTCAGGACCCACAATGCTGGGAGCTAAGGACAAACAGGTAACAGCAACACCTGATAACAAACTTATTCCTCCAGAAGCCCACGGAATAAAAATGATGTCAATAGGTCTTCTCTTACCTTCAGAAGACACACCTGTAATATGGAGAGGTCCCGTCCTCTTTAAAGCATTATCCCAATTCCTATTTGATATAAACTGGGGAGAAGGACTTGATTTCCTGATTATAGACCTTCCTCCAGGAACCGGTGATGTTCAGATTACATTAGGGCAGACAGCAGAAATAGACGGGGCAGTTATAGTAACAACTCCTCAGGATGTCGCCCTCATAGACGTTAAAAAAGGAATACAGATGTTCAATGAAGTTCAGATACCTGTTCTCGGTATAGTTGAAAATATGAGTTATTTTGTGTGTCCAGATAACGGAAAAGCCTATGAAATATTTGGAAAATCAAAAACAGAAGAGATAGCAAAACAATATAATACAGAGCTACTTGGAAAAATTCCTATAGAACCAAAGGTGGCTGAATTTGCAGACCTTGGAATACCAATTGTTTTGGCAAAAGAAGATAGCAACTCAGCAAAAGCATTTATGGAAATAGCCCAAAATGTGATAAGAAAATTAAGTGAGTAATCAAAAGGAGGATTTGAATATGATAGAAAAAAGAGGCATTGTTTACGCTGACCATCTGGCAACAACACCTGTGCCTGAAGAGATTGTAGAAGCTATGAAACCTTACTTTACAGAGCATTTTGGAAACCCTACATCTTTGCATAAATTAGGGGTTCAGGCGAAAAAGGCTATAAACAGAGCCAGAGAACAGATTGCAGAGCTTTTAAATGTAGGAAATCCAGAAGAGATTGTTTATACTTCAGGAGCAATAGAAGCAAATAACCTTGCTATAAAAGGATTTGCCAAAGCTCCAGGTATCACAAGAAGGGGAAAACATATTGTTGTTTCTGCTATAGAACACCACTCTATCCTTCACTCTTGCAAAACTCTGGAAAAAGAAGGATACGAAGTTACATACATAATGCCAGACGAATACGGTATTATCTCACCTGAAAAAGTTGCTGAAGCAGTTAGAGAAGATACAATTCTTGTTTCCATTGGGTATGCAAACAGAGAAATAGGAACTCTTCAAGATATGCCAGCACTTGTTGCAGCAGCCAAAGAGAAAAACCCAAGAGTTGTTTTCCATTCTGATATTGCTGCAGCTGTTGGACATACACCTGTTAATGTAGAAGAATGGGGACTTGATATGGCCTCATTTACAGGACACTATTTCTACGCACCAAAAGGTGTAGGTGGTCTATATGTTAAAAAAGGTGTTCGTCTCAAGCCTTTAATTGAAGGTGGTATTCAAGAAGGTGGAAGAAGAGCAGGAACTGAGCCTGTGCCATTGATTGTAGGTATGGGAGCAGCAGCAGAGCTTGCCATCAAAGAAATGGACGACAGAGTAAATAGACTTAAAGCATTAAGAGATAAACTTAAAAAAGGAATTGAGGAAAAAATACCTTATATCCAGTTCACAGGACATCCAGAAAAAAGACTTCCCAACCATCTTTCACTGATTGTTATGTATATTGAAGGTGAAGCTATGCTTCTTATGCTTGATTATCATAAGATTTACACAGCATCAGGTTCGGCCTGTGTTTCCTATGCTCTAAAACAATCTCACGTTCTTGCTGCAATAGGTGTTGATAAAGAGATGTCTAACGGTTCTATTGTTTTCTCACTTGGTAGAGAAAATACAGAAGAAGATATAGATTACATACTTGATAAATATCCTGCTGCAGTTCAAAGACTTAGAGAAATATCACCATTTGGACCTGAAAACTGGGATGAGTTTGCCAAAAAAGCAGACAAATATAAAAACGTAAGATAAACAGAAGCCCCTTTGGGGGCTTTTATTTTTTACCTGTGAGGATTTTCCCTATATCATAATCCGAAACAATCCCTTTTAATATTTTTTCTTCCAGATTATTTACCACAGGTGCTACGCTAATATTGTTTTCCACAAATATGCTTAAAGTTTCAAACAGAGTAAGGTCTTCAGTTATACAGATAGGGTTCTTATTCATTATTTCATAAATAAGGGTATTTTCCTGTTTCATATTACAGGCTTTAATTAAGTCATTACTGGTAACCAGACCAATAACTCTTCCTTCTTTATCTATAACAGGTAAAGCAGAAATCCTATATTCCTGCATAAATTTAGTAGCATACAATACGGTGCTTTCAGGACTTATAGTAATTACTTCTTTTTTCATTATATCTTTGACAATATATCTTTTTAAGATTAAATATTTAATCTCATCCTGGTGTGCTGCCGAATCCAGTTTTGTATCCACCTGACTTTTGAAAATACTTTTCTCTCCAGACAAAAAATGAGCAATAGCTACTGCGACGGTAGCAGGAACGAGGAGTTGATATCCTCCTGTAATCTCTGCAACCAGAATAATAGTAGACAAAGGAGCTTTAGCCGCTGCAGCAAATGTGGAAACCATACCAACAACAGTCATAGCTGTTATATTAAAAGATGAACTGTCAGGAACTCCCATAAGATGTAGAACATTATAAACCGAAGCTCCAGTTAACCCCCCTATAACGAGAGAAGGTCCAAATACACCCCCTGAACCACCAGACCCCAGTGTAAAGGCGAAAGCTATAATAACAAGAAATATACTGATAAAAATTTTCCACTCAGGTAAATACTCCAGTTGGTCTAACATTATAAGCTGTAGCCATCCATATCCTGTCCCAATAGCAACAGGAACAGTCATACCAATAATTCCAACAAAAAAACCCCCAATTCCAGGTTTAAGAATAGGATGTACTTCAAGTCTATCAAAAAAATCTTTCACCTCATCCAGTGCAAATATCATTAATTTAGCAATAATAGCTGTAGAAATCCCTAAGATTAGATAAGAAATAAAATCAAATATTCCAAAACCTTTAAACTCTGGAAGTTCTACCAGAAACAAAGGGGAAAAACCTAAAACAGAACCAACCACAATAAAAGCAACAAATGAAGCAATAAAACTGGGAATTAAAGCATCAACTTCAAAATCTTTTTTATAAAATACCTCTGAACTAATAATTGCTCCGGCAAAAGGTGCTTTAAAAACGCCTGCAATACCAGCACCAAGACCAACAGCAAGGGCTATGTTTCTTTCCCTATCAGATAATTTAAACAATTTGCCTACAAAAGAACCGATACCAGCACCAATAAGAGCAATTGGTCCCTCCTTTCCGGATACCTGCCCACTACCAATTGTTATTGCAGATGTAATAAGTTTCCATATAGATGTCTTTAACCCTAAAGGTATTCTTTTATGAAAGGCTTTTATAGCAGCGTCGGTTCCAACACCAGCAGATTCAGGAGAAAAGAAGTAAATTAAAGCACCAACAATAAAGCCACCAATTGCAGTAGAAATTGGCAATAAATAAGGATGTTCCATTACGAAAATATAGTTTTCCTGTTCACTCTCACCTCGTGGAAAAGGTGGTACATATCCTACAAACTTAACAAGAAACAAATCTGTAAAAAAATGGATAGCTTCTAAAAATACAATAGCAAAAATACCAGCTGCAAAACCTATAATTACAGGTATAAGTAAATTAAGATAGTTAAATCTATATCCGAGAATACTTTTTAACAAAAGCTTTGCCCCGTTGACATTGATACAGAATAATTATAAAGTGCCAAGTATTTATTTACAAACAGCTTTATCCAGCAGGGGCATAATAACATCTTTTTGGAGATTGAATTTTACCCTCTTTTTTCAGTTTCTTAATAATTTTGTCAACCTCCTTTTTGTCCAGTCCCGTAATTTCAGCTATTTCCCCACTTTTTAGTGGTTTTCCTGCTTTTTCAAGAGCTTCCAAAACTTTTTCCTCTACAGACATTTCAAACCTCCTCAAAAAAGCTTTATAATTAATTTTCGTAAGGAAATATATATGATTTAACTCATTGAGGGCTTATATTATAAGTAATAAATTGAAAGCAGAATAAAAACCGGAGGTTTAAAGATGTTTGAATATACAGAAAAGGTGATGGATCACTTCATGAACCCAAGGAACTTAGGAGAAATACCAAATCCTGATGGATATGGACAGTGTGGAAACCCATCTTGTGGAGACGCAATGCTTTTTACAATAAAAGTGAATAAAGAAAATGATGTTATAGAAGACGTTAAATTCAAAACATTTGGATGTGGTTCTGCTATAGCAGTTTCTTCTGTTCTTACAGAAATGGTGAAAGGAAAGCCCATAGACTATGCACTTAACCTGACTTATAAAGAAATTTTTGAAGAGCTTGGGGGACTTCCTTCACAAAAAATACATTGCACAAACCTTGGACTTGAAACACTTCATGTTGCAATTAAAGACTATCTTCTAAAACAAGGCAGAATTGAAGAAGCTAATAAAATACCTGATTGCATAGAAGAAGAGGAAGAAGAAGGTATTGACTTAGAACATATAGGATAAAATGAAAGAAAAAAGAAGAGCTATAGCTTTATACTCAGGAGGTCTTGACAGCACATTAGCTATAAAACTAATCCAAAATCAAGGAATAGATGTTATCGCAGTCCATTTCTACACAGGCTTTTGTATTACGGAAACCAAAAGAAGAAGAGGCGAAAAAAAACCTGACGGCTCTCATTATATGAACCCAGCTTTGAAATATGCTGCAAAATACGGTTTTAAGCTTGAGATTGTTGATATTTCAGAAGAATATTTTGATATTGTTACTAATCCCAAATATGGCTATGGAGCAAATATTAATCCTTGTATAGATTGTAGAGCTTTTATGTATAAAAAAGCAAAAGAATTAATGGATGAATTTAATGCTGATTTTATAATCTCAGGGGAAGTCCTCAACCAAAGACCTATGAGCCAGCATCTTAAAGCTATGAAAATCATAGAAAGGGAAGCTGGAGTTGAGGGGCTTGTACTGAAACCTTTGTCTGCAAAGGTATTACCTCCTACAATACCTGAGATAAAGGGCTGGGTTGATAGGGAAAAATTAGAAGGCATTGTAGGAAGAAGCAGAAAAAGACAGCTGCAACTGGCAAAAGAACTTGGAATAGATGAGTTTGAGCAGCCTGCAGGTGGTTGCTGTTATTTAACTGATGAAAACTTTGCCAGAAAATATATGGAAACTCTATCTGTAGAAAATAAAATAAGTAGAGAAGACCTGTATCTACTTACCATTGGAAGACATTTCAGACTGCCTACAGGAACAAAGGTTGTGGTTTCCCGTAATGAAGGAGAAGGTAATTTCATAAGAGGATTGAAGAAAAATTACTGGTTTTTTGAGCCAGTTGGAAAAGGTGCAGTTGCCATAGCAAAAACAATAGAAAATAGAGAACTTACTCCAGAAGAAATTAAAGATATAGCCAATCTGGTTGCAAGATACTCTAAAACAGATGAAAATGGTAAAATAAATATAAAATATACATCCCCTACAGGGGTAGAGGGCGTTGTAGAGGGTCAACGGCTACAAGAAGAAATAATAGAAAGCTGGAGGATATAATGGATTTAGAAAATATAAAACCTGATATTACCCATGATGCAACAGGAACTTTTTGTCCAATTCCTATAACAGAACTTGCAAAAGTTATGAAACAGGCTAAAAAAGGACAGATTGTTGAACTTCTTGCAGATGACGAAGGAGCTATTCAAGACGTTCCTGCATGGTGTGAAACAACAGGAAATGAGTTTTTAGGATATAAAGAAGAAGACGGCGTATATATATTTTACGTAAAGAAAACACAGGACTAATGAATATGAAAATAACAGAAGATATAAAAGTTTTTCACCTGCTTGAAGAGTTTCCTGAAAGTGAAGAAATAGTCAGAAAATATTTCAGTTATTTTTACGAAAAGAAATTAGAAGATATAGCACTTAAAAGGTTAAGCATAAAAGGAGCTTTTAACGTTTTAAATATACCTGAAGAAGACAGACAAAAATTTTTCCAGGAACTTCAAGAAAAATTAGGGGTTGAAGTTCCTAAAATCAATATGGAGAAAGAATGATGGTTAAAACAAGGGAACAGGAAGTAGAAAACGTTCTTAACATGATTAGACCAGCTTTAGCATTGGATATGGGGGACATTAAACTTGTAAAAGTTGAGGATGATACTGTGTATCTTGAGCTTCTTGGAGCCTGCTCTACATGTCCTGTGCCTGACATAACAATGAAAGATGTTATTATTGTGGCTATTAAGAATTTTCTGCCATGGGTTAAAAAGGTTCATATCGGACAGCATAAATTTGAAATACAAACATGAGTGATATTTTTGTAAATGGGGAAACACAGGTTTACGGGATAATAGGATATCCTGTAAAGCATTCAAAGTCCCCCCAGTTTCAGACTGCAGCTTTTCAAACCCTTGGTATAAATGCAATATATCTTCCTTTTCAGGTTAGACCTGAAGACCTCCAGAAAGCCATAGAAGGCATAAAGGCCTTATCAATAAAAGGAATAAATGTTACTGTTCCCCACAAAGAAGAAGTTATAAAATATCTGGATGAAATCTCAGAAGAAGTTGAGTATATAGGTGCTTGCAACACCGTTAAAAATATAGATGGTTATCTGCAGGGATTTAATACAGATGCCTATGGATTTATAGAAGGACTTAAAGAACTTACTCCAGACTTTGCGAATAAAAAATTCCTTGTTATTGGTGCAGGTGGAGCTTCAAGAGCTGTTATTTATGGACTTATAAAATCCGGAGTTCAAAAAATAATCCTTGCCAATAGAACTGTTAAAAAAGCAGAAGAAATTGTCTCTGATTTTAAAAAGTTAAATAGATTTATTGAAGAGATTATAGATATTATTTCTCTTAGTCATATAGAAAATTATCTAAAAGATGTTGATATCATCGTAAATACAACCTCCATCGGCTTAAAGGAGGATGACCCACCATTATTTGATTACTCAAAAATAGAAAAAAGACATATTATTGTGGATATTATTTACAAAAAAACAAAATTGCTTCAAGCAGCAGAAGAAAAAGGTTGTCTTTATCAGGATGGACTTCCTATGCTTCTTTATCAGGGAGCAAAGGCATTTGAAATCTGGACAGGTCAAAAAGCCCCTGTTGAAGAGATGAGAAGAGTTTTATTACAATAGTCATAAGACAATGGGTTGTCTTATTTCAAAAATTAAACAAATATAATTTGTATTATAATTTTTAATTAAAAAAAATCCCCCGAGGGGGAAAGGAGGGAGAGGGGAGGAGGTTTAGGAGAAAACTCGGGCTTCCTTGTTATTGTTTATTATAAGCTGTCAATGTGAAATAGCTGTGAAACTTAAAAATATCAGTAAATTGGTATTTGGGGAACTTTAGAAAAATTTTGTCAGAGCCTGAAAAATGTTAGGCTCTATAATTTACTGCTAAATCTTTTTAGTTTTTACAAATGATAGAAAACTTGAAACTTAGATGATAAGAAGAAAGATAAATCTACTTTTCTTTTTCTTCAATTTCTTTAAGGGCTCTTTCAAAATCGCTTATATCCTGAAATTCATTATAAACAGATTTAAATCTTAGATATGCCACAGGGTCTATTTTTTTGAGTTTTTCCTGGACTAAATCCCCTATCTCAGTGCTTTCTACAACCAACTTTCCTTCTTCAAGTAGATATTTCTCTATCTCATCAGCTATCTCAATCATCTGTTTTTCCGATACAGGTCTATTCTTGGAAGCAAGACGAATTCCTCTTATAATCTTGTCTTTATTAAATGCTT
>JALWLQ010000211.1 GCA_027084095.1 Persephonella sp. | reverse complement strand
TACTTGTTGATATGATGAATGAATGTATTGCCGGAGACGAAACTGTGTGCGAGCTTATAAAAATGCTTATAAAATCCTATTTACCGGTGTTGGACTTCCATCATATATATTCCAATTTAAAAAATAAACAGGCTGTAATAAAATTTAAACAATACAGAAAAGAGGCAGAGGGGTAAAATGGCACAGATAGGAATTGATTTAAACAGATTTATTTTAGAGGAAGAAAGAAAGTTTCCTAAAGCATCTGGTTCATTATCTATGGCTCTCATGGCAATTGAAGCAGCTGCCAAGATAATAGCTTCCCATGTAAGAATGGCAGGACTGGCTGATGTTCTCGGCAAGGCTGGAAAAGTTAATGTGCAGGGTGAGGAAGTTCAGAAACTTGATGAGCTTTCAAATGAAATACTGATTAATCACTTATCTGATTGTGGGCAATTTTATGCCCTTGCTTCAGAAGAATTAGATGAGCCTATTTTCCCTTCAAAAGGAGTTGATGGAAAGTATGTTATTTCCTTTGACCCGTTAGATGGTTCTTCAAATATAGATGTTAACGTTAGCATTGGAACAATCTTTTCCATCCACAAGAAAGTAACAGGAACAATTGATGATTTTCTACAAGAAGGTTATAAACAGGTTGCGGCAGGATATATTATCTATGGTTCTTCCACAATGTTTGTCCTGACTACAGGAAACGGGGTTAACGGATTTACATTAGACCCTTCTGTTGGTATGTTTTTACTCTCCCATCCAGATATGAAAATTCCAGAAAAAGGAAAAATCTATTCTATAAATGAGGCAAATGCTAAAAAATGGACACAGCCTAAACTCATTGATTACATCGAAACCTTGAAGGAAGAAGGATACACAACCAGATATATAGGCTCAATGGTTGCCGATGTCCACAGGACACTGATAAAAGGTGGAATATTCGGATATCCTGCAGACAAGAAAAATACAAACGGAAAACTAAGACTTCTTTATGAAGCTGCTCCAATGGCATTTATAATTGAGCAGGCAGGAGGAAAAGCCACCAACGGCGAGATTGATATCCTTCAGGTAAAACCTACAGATATTCATCAGAGAACACCTGTTTTCCTTGGAAGTAAAAAAGGAATCAATCAATTACTGGAGTTTATCAAATAAATGCAATATCTGGCTATCATGATCGGAGGGGCTCTTGGAGCCCTTTTTAGATTTCTTGTCTCATCCTTTGTAAATAAATATTCAGGACTTGAATTCCCTGCAGGAACTCTTGTTGTAAATGTAATAGGTTCTTTTGTTCTTGTGTTTTTTACAGTGATAACCCTTGAAAAGCTGAGTATAGACCCATTATGGAGGATGTTTTTTGCAGTGGGATTTTTAGGAGCATTTACAACATTTTCAACATTTTCTTACGAAACTATAGCTTTAATGCAGGATGGAGAATATCTTAAAAGTATAATGAATATACTGCTAAATAACGGATTATCTATCGCTGCTGGGATAGGCGGTCTAATTCTGGCAAAAAGTTTGTCCTGAGGAGTTTATTATGAAAATTGAGGGAGAGGCTTATTTACTGCGAATATTCATCGGCGAAAATGACAGAATTGATGGAAAACTGGCATATAAAAGACTTGTTGAAATTATGAGAGAAAATGATATAGCTGGTGCTACTGTTTTAAGGGGAATTCTTGGTTATGGAGCATCAAGCAGGATACATGCAGCAGGTTTGTTAACTCTTTCAGGGGATTTGCCTGTAGTAATAGAAGCTGTAGACAAAGAAGAAAAAATAAAAAAGTTAATCCCTGAAATTGAAAAATATATTAAAAATGGTCTAATAACCCTTGAAAAAGTTCATGTTATTAAATATGTATATGATAAGTCATAAACAAAACTCAAAATTTATCAGATAATCTAAAACAAAAAAAATCTGAGGTAAAAATGCTTTTTATAGGAATAGAAACAAATCCTGATAAAACCTATACCGTAGCCCAGATGGATGAAAACAGGAATATTCTTTATTTAAGCTCTTTCTGGAGGGAAGGACTTTTATGGTTTTTAGACCATAAAAATATAAACATCATTGCTGTTAATCTTCCTTCCTGGTATAAAACAAATCAACAAAAAAATGCCCTTGAAGTGATAAATACTTTATTAGATATATTTGAGTTCAATGAAGCAGGAGAAGAAAAAGAAAAAGTAGTAATCAAAACAGACACAGACCTGTTCTTCAGTCAGTTAGTCAAAAAAGACCTGCTTCCAATAACAACTCCAGAAGGTCTGGAACAGAGGATTTATAACCTTCCAAAAGCTGGAATAATAGTTCAGCCTGAGATGTTTTCAAAAGAAAGAAAACAAATTCAAAGGGAGCTTGGAGCGATAGCATCAGCATTTGCAGCTTACTCTTATTACCACGGCACCTACGATATTGTGGAAAGGGAAGAGGATAAACTCTATATTCCTAAATACAGCTTTGTTCCAAAAGAAAAAAGAATAATTTCCCGTTTATATTAATTCTTTAATACATAAACATAAGGTTTCTACAGGCCAGCTCATCTCCTAAACTACATGCCTTTTCAAAAAGTTGTTTTGCTTTTTTATGGTTTCTCTTTATACTTATTCCCTGATTATATATAACCCCAAGATTGTTACAGGCAAAACTATAATCTAAATCGCATGCTTTTTTGAAAAACCATATCGCCTTTTTTATATTTTTTTTTACATTATGCCCATAAAAATAGATTATCCCTAAGTCATAACATGCGAGAGGATAATCTAAATCACAGGATTTTTCATAAAAATAAAGGGCTTTTTTAAAATCCTTATTATCATAAATTGAGCCTAAATGAAAGCAAACTCTGGCATTTCCTTTCTCACAGGATTTCTCTAAATCTTTAATATTTTCTCCAAAGGAGAAATTAAACATTATAAAAAGTAACCCTATAAGCAAACCTGTCTTTATATTCCAGATTTTTTGCATTCCTATTTTTTAACTGTAAGTTTAATACTGCTGTATATATTTTAAAAAATTTACAGGACTTGACAAATTTGAGTGTAAGCATATAATATTTTATGTAAATAAAATTATAAAATTTATGGAGGTGAGGACAATGGATAGAAGAAATCTACCAGCATTTGGATGGAACCCATTTAGAGAACTGGCAAGAATAGAACAGGAATTAAATAAAGTATTCAATGAACTTGTTCCAACTCCAAAAAGTGGTGAACTGGTTGAAGTAACAACATGGAACCCAAGAGTAGATGTGTATGAAAAGGACAACAAACTAATTATTGAGGCTGAAATTCCAGGAGCTAAAAAAGAAGATGTTGAGGTTAAGATTAAAGACAATGCAGTTGTGATTAAAGGTGAAGTAAAAAGAGAAGAGGAAGAAAAAGACAAAACCTATTACAGAACAGAAAGATTTTATGGAGTATTTGAAAGAGTTATCCCATTACCAGTGGAAGTAAAAGCAGAAGAAGCTAAAGCTTCATTTGACAACGGTGTTCTTAAAATAGAAATACCTAAAGCTATTGAAGAAAAAGAAGTCAAGATAGAAGTTCAATAATTGGCCTCTTCAGAGCTCCCTTCAGGGAGCTTTCTTCTATTCTTTGCATTTTGAAGCCATTCATAGAAGAAAGCAAGGAATATCCCGAGAAATAAACCAGAAACTATAGAAATAGCTATAATCAGCATTTTCTTGGGTTTAGCTGGTTTATCAGAAATATTTTCACTCAATACTTTAAAGTTTTCTGTCAATGGAGGTTTTAAAGAAAGTTCTAACATCTTAATTTGCCTATCTATAGACTTTAGTTTTAGGCGAAGATTTTCCAACTCTTCATCAATAGATTTTATTTCTATTTCATTAATTTCTTTTATTTTCTTTTCAATAGCTGGAATTTGCTCCTGTTCTATATTTTTAATCTCAAGCTGATAATTTTTTATTTTATTTTGCAGAGAGGTAATCAGGTTTTCATATTGGGCTATCTGATTAGAAACTATCAGTAAAGAAGAATTAGAGAGATTAGGATTTTTCATAGCTTGAGATAGATTTTTAATAGCCTTTTCATAGTTGTTTATTGAAGATAAATAGCTTTTGATTAACAGATTAAGATTTTTTACTTTTTCCTGTAAAAATGCCCTTTTTCTTTTTAGGAGCGGTATTTCTTCTTTTAATAGGAGTTCTTTTTGCTTTTCTAATTCTCTAATTTTATATTTTTGAATAATTTTTTTTTCTTCCTCCAATTGTTCTTTTTTATTAAGAGTATCTAAAATAAATCTTTCTAAGATAGGCTTGTATTCTATCCTTAAATAATTGATTATTTTGTTTACAGCTTCTTCTCCCTTCTGTGGAGAAAAACTATAGACTGTAATTTTTAATATATCTGTTTTGTTTCTTTTTACTGTCTGAATAGTTGCGTCTTCTAAGTAAAAACCATTTTCTTCCAAGAATTTTTTTCTATCTGTTCCTTCCTTGTAATATTTCGCTTTTATAAGAGCTATAATTTTTGATACGTCACTTATTGGCTCTCCGTCCATATAGATACTTCTTATGTTACTTTCGACTTTATATAAAGGGGTAGATGTAAAAATATATACAATAGCAGCAAGGGAAAAGCCTAATAGAGAAAGAAGTATTATTTTCCACCTTTTCTTTAATATTAAGAAAAGCTCATAAAGGTCTATCTCGTCTTCCTGGTAGTAAATTATTTTATCTGAGTCTATACTTTCGGCTTTTCGTATTAATGGATTGTTTTTCTCCTGCATGTTTTGTTATACCTGTACTTTTTTTATTTAAGATTATACATAACAATTTATAGCAAAAAAAGATAAAATTTATATTATGATAATAATCCATTACTTAGATGATAATCTTATTACTTTTGAGCTGAAATCTTTATCTGCAATTCCTTTGGCGTCTAATGTGCTTTCAAAGCTAAAGGAGGATTTATATGTAGATTGGGCTTTTATCTTAGAAGAACTTAATGAAACTGTTGAGGAAGGTATTAAAGGCAAAAAAATAAATGTCCTTGAGATGAGAGATACATCAAAAGAAAAAATCGTCATTATCTCAGTTGAAGAATACGACCTTGTTGCCATAATCCCATCCTGATAAAATAGTTTTAAAAACCATTGAGGTTGAAATGTCTGTAAATCTTTCCTTTGAAGAGTTTAAAAAACTTGCAAGAGAATATAATGTAATTCCCGTTTATAAAGAGATACTTCTTGATTTAGATACGCCTCTATCAGTATTTTTAAAAATTTTTTCTCCTGAGAGATTTAGCTTCTTATTTGAAAGCGTTGAACAGGGAGAAAATATAGGAAGATACTCTTTTATAGGTTCTTCTTTACCTGTTTATATAAAAACCAAAAAAACATTCGCAGAATTTTACAACAATGGCCAGATTGAATGTAAAAATACAACAGACCCAATAGACGAACTAAAAAATCATCTCCAAAAATACAAACCTGCAAAGCTTGAAGACCTTCCACCATTCTGGGGTGGTTTTGTTGGATATGTTGGATATGATGTGATTTCTTTTTATGAGCCTATTCCGGATACCAAACCAGATACTTTAAAACTCCCTGATATTTTCTTTTTTCTTAGCGATGAGGTAATTGCATTTGATAATGTTAAAAAAACAATAAAAATCATAGTCAGTGCTATATTAGAGCCTGAGGACAATATAGAAGAAAAATATAACGAAACATTAAATAGAATTAATGAGATTGAAAACAGACTAAACCGTGAAGTAAAGCTAAATAGACTACCAATAATAAATATAAAAGATGTTGATATTAGTAAATGGAAATCAAATTTCAAAAAAGAGGATTTTCTAAAAGCTGTTGAAAAATGTAAATACTACATCAGAGAAGGGGATATTATTCAGGTTGTTATTTCCCAGAGATTTCATAAAAAACTCAAGACAGACCCTATTAATGTTTACAGGGCAGTGAGGGCAATAAATCCCTCTCCATATCTTTTTTATCTGGATTTCAGGGATATTAAGCTGATAGGTTCTTCCCCTGAAATTCTGGTTTCTGTAAAAGATGGAAAGATACAAACAAAACCTATAGCTGGAACAAGACCAAGAGGAAAAACACCGGAAGAAGATAAAAAGCTTGCAGAAGAGCTTATTTCTGATGAAAAGGAAAGGGCAGAACATCTTATGCTTGTTGATTTGGCAAGAAATGATGTTGGAAAAGTGGCAAAGGCAGGCAGCGTAAAGGTTGATAGATTTATGTATATTGAAAATTACTCCCACGTAATGCATATAGTTTCTGATGTTTCTGGCGAGTTAAAAGAAGGACTTCATCCCCTTGATGTGCTTAAATCTGTATTTCCAGTTGGAACAGTAAGCGGTGCTCCAAAAGTAAGAGCTATGCAGATTATAGAAGAGCTTGAACCAGAAAAGAGAGGTCCTTATGCCGGTGCAGTAGGATATATATCTTTTGATGGTAATCTGGATACAGCTATTGCAATAAGAACAGCTATTGTTAGAAAAGATGATATATATGTGCAGGCAGGGGCAGGTATTGTAGCAGATTCAATCCCTGAAAATGAGTATCAAGAAACCGTAAATAAAGCAAAAGCCCTTATAAAAGCAATTGAAATAGCAGAGAATGTCTGATTATTAAGAGTTTTGTTTTATGATTTCTTTAAGTTCTTGAAAATTATCAATTTCAATCAGATTTTGTCCTTTTATTGCTTCTTCAATTACTTTTTGGGTTTTCAGGTTAGGAATTTTACTTTGTTTCTTATAAACAAATTTCCAAATAATATTACGTATTATTTTTATCATTTTTCTACCTTAATAAAATCAGACAGTATCTCAAAGTTTTTATAGAGGTTTTCAAGGGGGATATTTTCATTTTTTTGATGTGCCTGTGCAGCTTCTCCGGGACCAAAATTAACAGCATCTATCCCATACAGAGATAATCTTGCAACATCTGTCCATGCCTGCTTGGCCTCTACAGGAAGAGAATATTTTTCTATAAGCTTTGATAAAACAGGGTTATACAGGCAAACATTTCCAGATGGGCAAAGGTCTGTAAATTCAACCTCTGCTTCACCATTAACCAGTTTTAAAACATCTTCCTTAGCCTGTTCGATGGTTTTCCCCGGAGCAAAGCGATAGTTAACATTTATAACAAATTTATCTGGAATTATATTTCTCCCTCCTGAAAACTCAACCATTGTGGCATTCATAACTTCTAAAAATTTCATTCCATCAAACTCATACTCATGTATTCCGTAGTCTGCAAGCCTTTTCAGGAAATCTGCTGCTTTGTGAATTGCATTTTCTCCCTGCCATGGACGGGCTGAATGGGCTCTCTTTCCTTTGAAAATAATAGAAGCGTGAAGTGTTCCAAGACAGCCAACCTGAACTTTGTTATCTGTAGGCTCTAAAGCTATCGCAAGGTCAGCTTTTTGAATAATATCAAACTCTGATAAAAGCGGCTCTAAACCATTATCTACATAAGGACCCTCTTCTTTTTCATAAAAAACATATATAAGATTAAATCTTTTCTCTTTATCAGAAAAATAATCCATCAATCCCATCATTACAGCAAGGCCACCTTTCATATCAGAAGCACCAAGTCCATAAAGACGGCCATCTATGATTTGACCTGTAAAATCATTTTCTCCGGGAACAGTATCCAGATGACCAACAAGTGCAAGGGTTTTTTTGGATGGTTCTATTTCATCAAAAGCCATCAAAGAGTTGTTATATCTAACTATATTTGAGGAGGGATAATATCTTTCCACAAAATTTTGGGTATAATCTGCTATTTCTTTTTCCTTTCCAATTACAGATGGAATTTCAACAAGGTCTTTCAGATATTTAACCAGTTTTTCTTTCATTCCTGCGTATAACCTAATCTTTCTGATAATTCTTCAGATTTTTTGATAAATTCATCTTTTACTTTACCTGTTAATTCCTCATAAGGAATTCTCCATGATGGAGCAGATAAAGTCATGGCTGCCACCACTCTACCAGTATGGTCTCTGACCGGAACAGAAAGACATCTAACCTCTTCTTCCCATTCCTCATCATCTATTGCATATCCATTTTCTTTAACCATACGTATATGTTTTAAGAGTTCTTCTTTGTCTGTTATTGTTTTTGATGTATATGGAACAAGTTTTTCCTCTCTGAAAAACTCCTCAAGTTCATCCTCATCCATATCTGCCAGGTGAATTTTTCCTGAAGCTGAAGCATATAGGGGGAGCAGTCTTCCAACCCTGGATTTAACCACAACTGGCCTGTTAACTTCATAAGCGTCAATATAAACTATCTCAAATCCACTTCTAACAGCCAGATAAACATTTTCCTGAAATTTTTCACCTAAATACTGAAGGTAAGGTCTTGCTATGTTCCTTAGGTCTACATGGGACAGATAAGAATAGCCGACCTCAAAATTTTTTATTCCAAGTGAGTATGTTTTTCTTTTTGGATTGTAGTTTACATATCCTCTGTTTATGAGAACCTCAAGGATTTTTTCTATCTGATATAGAGAAGCATCTATATTTTTTTCTATTTCCTCAAGGGATACTTCAGAGTTTTTTGCAATAAAAAAAAGAATATCAAATGCTAAAGCTACGTTGTGGACAATGTAATCTTTTTTTGTTCTTTTTCTATACATGGAATATCTCGGGAGTTATTTTAATGGCGGAGCCGACGGGATTCGAACCCGCGACCTCCGGCGTGACAGGCCGGCGTTCTGGGCCAAGCTGAACTACGGCTCCGCAAAATAAGTGGGCGGTATAGGATTCGAACCTATGACCCCCTCCTTGTAAGGGAGGTGCTCTGGCCAACTGAGCTAACCGCCCAATCAGGA
>JALWLQ010000210.1 GCA_027084095.1 Persephonella sp. | reverse complement strand
GATTTCTTCCTTGATGAAGAAAAGGCAAGGGCTTTTGCAAAAGAAGTTGGAATACCAAAAGCAGAAGAGCTAACCCATCTGAAACTTTTAGATAAACTGTTTGAGCATTTCATAGAAGAAGACCTTATACAGCCTACATTTGTTATAGATTTTCCAAAAATACTTTCCCCACTTGCAAAAACCCATAGAAACGACCCTGACCTTGTTGAAAGATTTGAGCTTATTGTAAATAAACAGGAACTTGCCAATGCATATACAGAGCTAAATGACCCTGAAGACCAGAGAGAAAGATTTCTTCAGCAGCTTAAAGAGAAGGCAGCAGGTGATGAGGAAGCAATGGATATTGATGAAAACTTCCTTATGGCTCTTGAATACGGACTTCCACCTACAGGTGGAGAAGGTATTGGAATAGACAGACTTGTTATGATGCTTACAGACAGTTCATCAATAAGAGAGGTTATTCTCTTTCCAACTTTAAGACCAGAGAAGGATTAATCTCTGGTCTTTTCCTGAAAAACTCACTAAATTTAAATTTTAGAAAAAAACAAGAGGAGAAAATGAAAAATAAATTTAGAGGTGCCCTTGTAGGTGCTGCCGTTGGTGATAGCATGGGGATGTGTGTTGAAGAAATCCCCATGGATGAGGTTATATTACATTATGGAGATAAGATAACAGAGATATGCAGACCTCACCCTGCATCTCCAGCATCATTTTTAAAACCAGGAGAAACATCCAGCGAATTTGAGCTGGTAAAAATTGTGGCAGAATCCCTTGCTGATAAAGGTAGATTGGATATCAGGGATATTATAGAAAGGTATATAGACTGGTATGAAAAGGAAGAACTCCACAGTTATGTTGACCCATCATTTCTTGTGGCTATAGAAGCCCTCAAAGAAGGAAGAGAGATAGGGAGAGGCGGCAGTTCAGTTGAAGGAACACTGCCTGCAATTCCTATAGGAATGTATCATTACACAAATCCTATTCTTGCTGTTGAAGGAACAAAAGCAGTAGTTATGCTTACCCACAGAAATGAAATAGCCCTTGATGCTGCTTCTATACTTGCTGTTGCTATAGGAGAGCTTTTACAGGGAAGATTTTATCTTGAGGATGAGTATGGCTATTTTATAGAGCTTTTAAAAACATTTGTTAAACAAAAAGAAACCAAATTTTATCTGGACAGGGTAAAAACACTTTTAGATAAAGATGCTTCCTACGATGATGCTATTGATGAGCTGGGTAATGGTTCATTTGCACTGGAAGCTGTATCACAGGCTTTATTTATTTTTTTGAAAACTCCAGAGAACACCGAAAATGTAATTATTCATGCTGTTAACTCCTATGGAAATTATGGTGGAGATACAGATTCAATAGGCTTGATATCAGGTGCTTTTGCAGGAGCTTATAATGGAGAGGAAACAATCCCTGCAATATGGAAGACAAAACTTGTAAAATATAAAGATATAGTTAAACTGGCAGACCGACTTTATAAAGTAGCACAACACTAAAAGAGGTGAGGAAATGGCCAAGAAAAAGGGAAGACTGCAGGAGCAGTTTTTAAATGCAATTAGAAAAAATAGAGTTAGAGTAAATATCTATCTGGTAAATGGTGTAAAACTGGAGGGGAAAATCAGATATTTTGACCCGTTTACAATTCTACTAAAAGAAGGTCCAAGACAGGTGTTGGTATATAAACATGCCATAACAACAGTTATTCCAAAGCAGGAAATAGAATTTGTTTATGAAGAACAAGAGGATATAGAAGAAAATAATAAATAGACCTTATCTGTTTTATTTTGTTTTAACTTTCTTGACAGTTATAATTTTTATATTTATACTTAATTGATAATAATTATTATTAAAGGAGGAAGGAAATGAGAAGTCTAAAGTTGGCAATAGCTGCAGTGGGGGCTGTTGCAGTATCTGCCTTTGCATCAGATGCAGACCTGCTCAAACAGGCTAAAACCTATTTCAAACCATTACCAAAG
>JALWLQ010000209.1 GCA_027084095.1 Persephonella sp. | reverse complement strand
TGGGCTCTAAAAGAAGCAGTTAAAGCTATTAACAACTTAAAAAAATCTGTAAGTATCAACTTAACAGCACTTGATTTGAGAGATACAAAATTTCTATCAGATTTAATACGTCTTTCTACGAAGCTCCAGCCTGAAAATCCACTGGTTATAGAAATCACAGAAAGAATATTATTTGAAGATATAGAGTTTTCAAAAGCAATCTTAAAAGAAATCAAATCCTTGTCTAATATAAAAATAGCTATAGATGATTTTGGAACAGGATATTCATCCTTATCTTACTTAATAGAGTTTATGCCAGATGTTATAAAACTGGATATCTCCTTTATAAGACAGATAACAGATAATGAAAAAGTTCGCCTTCTGATAAAACATATCATTGAGATTGCAAAATCTCTCAATATAAAAACAGTGGCAGAAGGGATAGAAACACAAGAGCAGCTTAAAATCCTGAGAGATTTTGGATGTGATTTTGTGCAGGGTTTCCTGTTATCAAAACCTTTACCTATAGAAAAAATAAAGCTCCCACAATAGATATACCTTGATTTATAATTTAAAGAAAAATCTCAAGTATATCAGGAGAACAAATGGCACAAAATTTTATTGAAGAAGGAAATAAATATCTAATCGGGAATTACGCCAGATATCCTGTTTCATTTGTAAAAGGGGAAGGAGTTTATCTGTATGATACACAGGGGAAAAAATATCTGGATATGCTTGCTGGTATAGCAGTTAATACCCTCGGCCATGCAGACACGGATTTAGCAGAAGCTATCTGTAATCAGGCTCAGCAGGTTATTCATGTATCAAATCTTTTTTATATACAGCCTCAAATAGATGTGGCAAAGGTTCTTGTGGAAAACTCCTGTTTAGACAAAGCCTTTTTTTGCAATTCAGGTGCAGAGGCAAATGAAACAGCAATAAAACTGGTTAGAAAGTATTTTTATGACAAAGGAAGACCGGACAAATATGAAATAGTAACATTTACAGGTGGATTTCATGGAAGGACAATAGGCTCATTGACAGCAACAGCCCAGCCTAAATATCACGAAGGATTTAAGCCACTACTTCAGGGAATAAAATACGCCACTTTTAATGATGTAGATAGCCTTAAATCTGCAATAACAGAAAATACAGCAGCAATAATGTTTGAACTGATACAGGGAGAAGGAGGCGTTAATCCCATAGATGAAAAGTTTTTACAGTCCATAAAAGAACTTGCAGAAAAACATCAGCTTTTAATTGTGATAGATGAAGTTCAGACAGGAATAGGGAGAACAGGAAAACTATTTGCATACCAGCATTACGATATATGTCCTGACATAATAACACTGGCAAAAGGCCTCGGTGGAGGAGTGCCAATAGGTGCAGTTCTGGCAAAAGAGGAAATAGCTGCTTCATTTACCCCAGGAACACATGGTTCAACATTTGGAGGAAATTATCTGGCCACAGCGGCAGCAAAAGTTGTTTTAAATAAAGTGCTGAAAAAAGGATTTTTAGAAGAAGTAGCCGAAAAAGGAAAATATCTAAAAAAATTACTGACAGACATTGGATTTAAACCAAGAGGAAAAGGCCTTATGGTAGGCTGTCCTCTTCCTTCTGAAAAAGATGTTTCTCAGATAGCCCAAAAATGCCTTGAAAATGGTCTTATTATAGGAACTGCTGGTGGAAATACTCTGCGATTTGTTCCACCCTTAATCATAACAAAACAGCAGATTGAAGAAGGAATAAAAATACTAAAGGATTGTCTATAAACAATTTATAACTTAATATGTTAATTAGGACTAAATATTAAGGGGAGTATATGGAAATAACAGAAAAAGATATTATTAATTTTTTAAAGCATAGAGGTAAGCCTGTTTACTTTAAAATGCTCCAGAGAAAGTTAGGAGTTCCAAAATCTGAGAAAAAAATCCTCCGTAAACTCCTAAAAAAACTCCAGAAGAAAAAAATAATCAGATATGAAAAAGGAAAATATCTGCTTACAGAATGGAAACAAAAGGAAGAAAATCTTATAGAAGGCAGAGTGGAAGCCCATCCAAGTGGCTATGGGTTTCTGATTATAGGGGACGAGGTGGAGGACTTATTTATCCCTCCTCCAGAGATGAGATATCTTTTTGACGGGGATATTGTTCTTGCCCGTGCAGTTAAAAGAAGGAAAAAAGATGAAGCCAAGATAGTAAAAGTAATAGAAAGAGCAATAAAAACAGCTGTTGGAAGGTATTATAAAGACAGAACAGGTCATTATGTTTTACTATCAGATACTGTTCTACCCCATAAAATATATATTTCTAAAAAAGAAGCCAAAAAATATAAATTGGAACCAGGAACTTATGTTGTTGTAGAAATAACCCAGTATCCTGCTCCCAGAGTTCGTGGTAAAGGAAAAATACTCAAAATTTTAGGTGAAACAAAAAATACACTAACAGTAGCAGAAATTATTGCAAGGAAATACAATCTCCCTACAGAGCACTCCAAAGAAGCAATAGAAGAAGCAGAAAAATTACCATCAACAGTTAGAATAACCAAAAACAGAAAAGACCTCACCAAGCAAATATGTTTCACCATTGACCCACCATCTGCCAGAGACCATGATGACGCAGTTGCAATAGAGAAAGAGGGCAATTTGTACCGACTTTATGTTCATATCGCAGATGTATCCCATTACGTAAAAGAAGGCTCTGCAATAGATAAAGAGGCTTTTGAAAGGGGGAATACATACTATCTTCCTGAAAGAGCTCTTCACATGCTACCAGAAAGGCTTGCTGCCGACCTATGTAGTTTAAGACCAAATGAGAAAAAATATGCCTTTACCTGTGAGATGCTTATAAATAAAAAAGGACAGGTTGTTGAATATGATATATATGAAAGTGTGATAATAAGTAAAGCAAAACTCACCTATGATGAAGCACTGAGGCTTATCGTGGGCGACCCTGCACTTGAAGAAAAATACCCAGACGTTGTCCAACCCCTCAGATATATGGAAGAACTGGCAAAAATCCTGATGAAAGCAAAGGAAAAAAGAGGAAGCATTGATTTTGATATGCCAGAAAGCCAGATATTATTTACAGAAACAGGAGACCCTTATGATGTTGTTCCCTACGAAAGACATCTGGCACACCGAATAATAGAAGAATTTATGATAATTGCCAATGAAACAGTTGCAAGACATATGTTCAAAAAAGAGCTACCATTCATATACAGAATTCACGAAGAACCCGATTTAGACAAAGTTATAAAATTTGTTGACCTTGTTGCAGGACTTGGATATGACGTTTCATACCCAGAAAAAATAACACCAAAATTCATTCAAAAAATCCTTGAAAAAGTTGCAGGAACACCTGAAGAAAACCTTGTCAGATTTATGGCTCTCAGAACCATGAGACAGGCAAGATATTCTACAGAAAATATAGGACATTTTGGGCTTGCTTCAGATTGCTATACCCATTTCACATCACCAATTAGAAGATATGCAGACATAAATGTTCACAGAATGCTCAAAAAAGCAATAAAAGGCAAGTTTACCAAGAAAGACCTGCAGACACTTCCTGCCAAACTTGAAGAAATAGCAAAACAATGCTCCAAAATGGAAAGGGTTGCCGATGATGCAGAAAGAGATGCACTGGAAATACTAAAACTTAGAATTCTTACAAATCATATTGGAGAAATATTTGAAGGAATTATCACAGGAGTTGTTTCCTTTGGACTTTTTGTTGAAATAGAAAAATACCTCATAGAAGGTCTTATCCCAATTGCCACACTGCCAGGATACTTCAAATATGACGAACTTAACCAGAGACTAATCAGCGAAGACAAAATTTTCAGGCTTGGAGATAAAATTAAGGTAAAAATTGAAAATGTTGACGAAGACCTGAAAAAATTAGACCTTTCTTATGTGGAAAGCTAAAAATTTTTATTCAGAAGGCTATTCACAAAACATATAAACGAAATGTAGCACTATATCTTTGAACTTTATACAACTATTATGATATGATAATTAAGATTGAAATCAATCTGTGGAGGACTTAGGAGAATGCCTGAGGTTCATGTAATACCTGATATTACTCTGTTTGTGCAGCTTGCCATATTCCTTGTATTTATGTTTATTATGAAAAAAATCTACTTTGACCCTTACCTTGAAGCCTTTGACGAAAGGGAGAAAACAGTAGAGCAGCTTCTATCAGAAGCCGAAGAAAACAAGAAAAAAACAGAAAAAATCCTGGAAGAAGTTGACAAAATCCTTGCTCAAACCCGGGAAGAATCCAAAAAAATAATGGAGCAGTACCACAAAGAGACAACAGAAATGGTTAATAACATCCTGAGAAAAGCACAACAAGAGGCTGAAAAAGAAATAGAAGATGCCAAGAAAGAAGTTGCAATGACTGTGGAAATAGAAAAGAAAACAATGGACAAGATAATAGAAAAAATCGCAGAAGAAATATCAGAAAAATTACTTCTCAAGGAGAAAGCAGCATGAGAAAAATCTTTCTGCTAAACCTGATGGTAGTCTCTCTGTCTGTTGCCTCGGGAGGAGATAGCAGTTTAATGATATGGAAAACCATTAATACTCTTATCTTGCTTGCTATTCTCGCCTGGGTTTTCAAAAAATGGATAGCTCCTGCCCTTGAAAACAGAAGACAATCTGTAGCATCTATAGTTCAGGAAGCTCAGAAAGCCCAGGAAGAAAGTAAAAAAGCACTTGAAGAAGCTCAAGCAAAATTAGAAGATGCAAAACAGAAATTTGAGGAAAGTTTAAAAATAGCAGAAGAAACAGCCAAAAAAGAAAGGGAAGCAGCTCTAAAAGAAGCTGAAGAGATTGCTCAGAGAATAAAAGAACAAGCAAAAGAAACCATAATGGTAGAAATAAAAAGAGGAGAAAACGAGCTTAGAAGATATGCAGTTCAAAAAGCCATAGAAATTTCAGAAAAAATAGTAAAAGAAAAAGCCAATCCAGAAGTTGAGAAAGAATTAATCCTCAAAACACTTAAAAGCATATCCTGAGATGGAGGTTAAAGTTGAAGGTAGATAAAAAAGTATTAAAAAGAGTTGTTAAAGTTCTTCTAAATAAACTTCCTAAAGAGGAAACTGTCTTAATAAAAGTTGCAGATGACCTTTCACTGATACAGGATTTATATAGAAAAGATAAAACATTCAGAAATTTAATTTTAAATCCTCAACTACCTTTTGAAGAAAAAGAAAAAGTAATCAATCTCCTTGCAGAAAAAGCATCTCTGAATGAACATGTAGTAGAAGCCCTTAAATATATCGTTAAAATCAACAAAGGAAATATACTCAGGGAAATATCCGACCAGTTTTCCTTTGAGGTTGAAAAATTCTTTGCCACTGTAAAAGGAGAGGTAATAACAGCTTATCCTATAGATGAACCCCTACTGGAAGAAATTAAGAAAGCAGTAGAGAACAAATTAGGCAAAAAAGTTGAATTTGAAGTTAAGCAAGACCCATCAATAATAGCAGGTATTATTGTAAAAGCAGGTAGTTATATCCTGGATTCTTCTGTTAAAACATATTTAAGAAAATTAGAACAACAATTAACATCTTACTAAGAAATAAAATTAAGAAGATAAAAGGAGGTTTTAGATGTCTGCAATAAGAGCTGAAGAAGTAGCTGAAAGCCTTAAAAAACAATTAGAAGAATTTGAAGCTAAAGCAAACCTTGAAGAAGTTGGAACAGTCCTCCAGGTCGGTGATGGTGTTGCAAGGGTATTCGGTCTTGAAAAGGCTATGTATGGCGAAATGGTTGAGTTTGAAAATGGAAAATTAGGTGTTGCTTTTAACCTTGAGGAAGATAACGTAGGTATTATTCTTCTTGGGGATGAAACTGGAATAGAAGAAGGAACAATAGTAAAAAGAACAGGTAAAATTCTTGAAATCCCTGTTGGAATGGGACTTGTTGGAAGGGTTGTTGACGGAACAGGAAAACCTATAGACGGAAAAGGACCCATAGAAGATATAGCATACTACTCCCCTGTTGAAAAAATTGCTCCTGGGGTTGTTACAAGGAAATCTGTTCATGAGCCTCTACAGACAGGTATCAAAGCTATTGACGCAATGATACCTATTGGAAGAGGACAGAGGGAGCTTATTATTGGTGACAGGGCTACAGGTAAAACAACCATTGCCATAGATACAATTCTTAACCAGAAAGGTGAAAACGTTTACTGTGTATATGTTGCGATAGGACAGAAGAGGGCTGTTGTTAGACAGATAGTTGAAACACTCCAGAAACACGGAGCTATGGAATACACAACTGTTGTTGCTGCTACAGCTTCAGACCCAGCAACAATGCAGTATATTGCTCCATTCGTTGGTTGTACAATTGCTGAGTACTTCAGAGATAACGGAATGCATGCTCTTATCATATATGACGACCTTACAAAACACGCTTATGCATACAGACAGCTTTCACTTCTTCTCAGAAGACCTCCAGGAAGGGAAGCTTATCCTGGTGATGTTTTCTATCTCCACTCAAGACTTCTTGAAAGGGCTGCTAAGCTGAATGATGACCTTGGAGCAGGTTCATTAACAGCTCTCCCAATCATTGAAACACAGGCAGGTGACGTTGCAGCATACATTCCAACAAACGTTATTTCTATTACAGACGGTCAGATTTTCCTTGAAACAGACCTTTTCCACAAAGGTGTAAGACCTGCTATTAACGTTGGTCTTTCAGTTTCAAGGGTTGGTGGTGCAGCTCAGATTAAAGCTATGAAACAGGTTGCTGGAACACTCAGACTTGAGCTTGCACAGTTCAGAGAGCTTGAAGCTTTCGTTCAGTTTGCTTCAGAGCTTGATAAAGCCACTCAGCAACAGATTGCCAGAGGTCAAAGACTTGTTGAGCTCCTTAAGCAGCCACCAAACAAACCAGTTCCAGTAGAAAAACAGGTAGCAATCATATACGCAGGAACAAAAGGATATCTTGATGATGTTCCAGTTAATGCAATACAGAAATTTGAACAGGAATTCTACACATTCCTTGACACAGAAAAACCAGAAGTCCTTGAAATGATTAAAGCAGAGAAAAAACTTACAGATGAAATAGAAACAAAACTGAAAGAAGCAATAGAAGAATTCAAAAAGAAAGTTGCCTTTTAGTGAGGTAAGGAAGAATGGCAAAACTCTCACCAAGGGATATTAAAAGAAAGATACAGGGTATAAAAAATACACAGCGTATCACAAAGGCAATGAAGGCGGTTTCTGCCGCTAAACTTAATAAAGCAAGGGCAATGCTCAACGCAACCCGCCCTTATTCTGAAAGGCTTTATGACCTTATAAATGACCTTGCCATGTTTGTTGATAGAGATATACATCCTCTTTTAAAAATCAGAGAAGAAAAAACAATAGATTACATTGTTATTACAGCAGACAGAGGCCTTGCAGGTGCATTTAACTCCTATGTTATAAAACAAACCCTTAATGATGTTAAAAAATTTGAAGAAGAAGGAAAGAATGTTAATCTTATTCTCATTGGAAGAAAGGCAGTTCAGTTCTTTAAAAATAAGAATTTCAATATAATCGCAGAATACGAAGATATTTATAGAGACCACCTTAACCTTGCCTTCACATCTCAGGTTGGCGGAATAATTGCAGAAAGATATGAAAATGAAAAAACAGATGCTGTTTATATGGTAAATAATGAACTGTTAACTACAGCAACCTATGAAACAAAAGTAAGAAAACTTTTTCCTATTGAACCTCAACTGGACTTCTCAAAACTTTCTGAGCTTTCCAGATATAACATAGAACCATCTGCTGAGGATGTTCTTGAGGAGCTTCTTAAAAGATACATTAACTTCCAGCTTTACAGGGCATTAGTTGAGTCCTCAACTGCTGAACATGCAGCAAGAATGCTTGCAATGGATAATGCAACCAGAAATGCTGGAGAAGCTATAAGAAAATGGACAATCATATTTAACAAAGCAAGACAGGAAGCAATTACTACAGAACTTATTGATATTATTAATGCTTCTAATGCAATTCAGTAAAAAGAAAAGTTAGGAGGATATAAAGAATGGCAGATAACAAGGGTAAAATTGTTCAGGTCGTAGGACCTGTTGTAGACGTTGAATTTGAAACAGAAGAACTTCCAGAAATAAGATGGGCTTTAAAGACAGAAAGAATAGCCATTGATGACAGAGGAAATGAGACAAAAGAAGACCTCTATCTTGAAGTTGCACAGCACCTTGGAGAAAAAAGGGTAAGAACAATTGCTTATGGGCCAACAGATGGTCTTGTTAGAGGGCAGGAAGTAGAAAGCGTAGGAGGACCACTTCAAATACCAGTTGGTAAAGGAGTTTTAGGTAGAATATTCAACGTTGTTGGAGACCCAATAGATGACGGTGGTCCAGTAGAGACAGAAGAAAGATGGCCAATTTTCAGACCTGCTCCATCATTTGAAGAACAGTCAACAAAAGTAGAAATATTCGAAACAGGTATTAAAGTTATTGACCTTCTCGTTCCATTTATCAAAGGTGGAAAAGTTGGACTGTTCGGTGGTGCTGGAGTTGGTAAAACAGTTCTTATGCAGGAGCTTATCCACAACATTGCTAAATTCCACTCTGGATACTCTGTTGTTGTTGGTGTTGGAGAAAGGACAAGGGAAGGAAATGACCTCTGGATGGAGATGAAAGAATCCGGAGTTCTCCCTTACACAGCCATGGTTTATGGACAGATGAATGAGCCTCCAGGGGTTAGATTTAGAGTTGCTCAAACTGGTCTGACAATGGCTGAGTACTTTAGAGATGTTGAAAAGCAAGACGTTCTTATTTTCATAGATAATATCTTCAGATTTGTTCAGGCAGGTGCTGAAGTTTCAACACTTCTTGGAAGACTTCCATCTGCTGTTGGTTATCAGCCAACACTGGGAACAGACGTTGGTGAAGTTCAGGAAAGAATTGC
>JALWLQ010000208.1 GCA_027084095.1 Persephonella sp. | reverse complement strand
CCATCCCCCTTGCAAAGAGTGAACTGAACTACCGCATCTGGTATGCCTTCAAAGAAAAAGGCATAGAAATCCCATACCCACAAAGAGATGTCTGGTTCAAAAATAAACTGATAATCCAGAAAGAAGAGGATAATGACAACACTACAAGTAAAAAATCTGACAGTTAGATATAAGAAAAAAATTGGGATAAAAGAGGCTTCTTTAGAGGCTAATGAAGGGGAAATTATTGGCTTTATCGGACCTGATGGGGCAGGGAAGAGTTCATTAATGCATGCCATTGCAGGTGTGATTAAGTTTGAAGGGGAAATAGTTTATAAAGGATATACCTATCATTCACCGAAAGAAGCAGAAAAAGTAAAACCACATATTGGCTTTATGCCACAGGGAATTGGGCTGGTTCTTTATCCACTTCTGACTGTAAAAGAGCATTTAGATTTTTTCACAGCAATAAGAAATCTTAAAAAAGATGATGCATACTGGCAATATCGGGAAAGACTGCTTAAAATGGCAGGTTTATATCAGTTTCAGGACAGACAAGCTGGACATCTTAGTGGGGGGATGCAGCAGAAATTATCTTTAATCTGCACTCTTATTCATAAACCAAAACTTCTAATTCTTGATGAACCTACAACAGGCGTTGACCCACTCAGTAGAAGAGAACTCTGGGAAATTATTGATGAAATAAGAAAAAAAGAAGGGATTATTGCTCTTATCAGTACAGGATATATGCAGGAAGCAGAAAAGATGGATAGAGTTCTCCTTTTTGAAGATGGGCAGATTATCGCACAAGGAACAGCTCAAGAACTAATAAACTCTGTTAGAGAATATACATATGTTGAAACTGACTGCCACGACGAATGTTTTTCATTTAATAAAAGAACATATTCTTTAAAGCCTCTTAATGTTCCCCATGCAGAGCCAGACCTTGAAAGTGTTTTCTTTGTTGATGCTCTAAAAAAATACAAACATATCCCAGAAATAACTGTTGAAGAAAGGGAGACACAGATAGAAATTCCGGAAATAGTTATGGAAGCAAAAGGATTAACAAAAAGGTTTGGCGATTTTGTAGCAGACGACCATATAGACATGGTTTTGAAAAAAGGAGAAATTCTTGGGCTGTTAGGTGCCAATGGTGCAGGAAAAACAACATTTATAAAAATGCTACTTGGACTTTATCCAATTGATGAAGGAGAGCTATGGCTACTTGGGAAAAAGATAAAAAGCTATAAAGACAGACTTGAGCTAAAAAGCAAAATCGGATACGTCAGTCAGAAGTTTGCTCTTTATAAAGATATGACCATCAGAGAAAATCTAATCTATTTTGCCAATATGCACAAAATACCTACCTCAAAAGCCATAAAAAGAATAGAAAAACTGGCAGAAGGTCTGGGATTTAAAGATTATCTGAACTACCTACCAACAGAGCTGCCCCTTGGTATCAACCAGAGATTTTCTGTTGCTGCTGCAATATTACACGAGCCAGTGGTTTTGTTCTTAGATGAGCCTACAAGTGGCGTTGACGCAGTTGCGAGGGCACAGCTGTGGAAACTACTACACCAGCTTAAGCAAAAATGGGGGATTTCAATCCTTATAACAACCCACTACATGAGCGAAGCAGAATACTGCGATAGGGTAGTTGTCCTGAAACAAGGTAAGAAAATCGTTGACGACACTCCTGAAAACCTTCACAAAAAATTCCCAGACGCCAAAACTTTTGAGGATATTTTTGTTAGATTTTATGAAGAAAATTAAAAAGTTTAAAATTTAAAAGTCTTAGGAAATTTGAATAATGAAGGATATAAAGCTGATTTTACAGGAAATAGAAAAGCATATTGAAACTCTGGACTATGAAACCAAAAAGCTAAAAGAGCTAAACTTGGTTCCAGAAAATTTGGATAATTATGAAAATATAGTTTTACTTGATGCTTTTATTTTTAGGTTTATAAAGCTTAAAAGTGCCATAGGAGAAAAATTATTTCCAATATTTTTTGAAATTTTAACTGG
>JALWLQ010000207.1 GCA_027084095.1 Persephonella sp. | reverse complement strand
TTATATCGACCTCATGTTTTTGTGCTTCATGGATTGCATCTATTATTTTCTGGGTATTTCCTTCAAGGTCTCCAACAGTGGAATTTATTTGGGCAAGGCATAATCTCAGCTTTTTCATTGGAAAACCTCATCTTTTTTTTCAATTATATACTATAATTGGATTAACGATAGCTATTAAAATTTACGATACTTTAATATAAGACTATTCAAGGATTTCAGATGAAAGAGATATATCTGGGAAGGCAACCTATATTAGATAAGAACTTAAATATCTTTGGCTATGAACTATTCTTCCGTGACAAAGAAACCAACTATGCAGTCATAAAGGACAGTATTGAAGCCACGGCCCGTGTAATTATGAACATTATGTCTTATATGGATTTTAAAGATATCATTAGCAATAAAAGAGGTTTTATCAATGTAACCCCCGAGTTTATAGAAGGAGATTTAATAGAACTTCTTCCAGAAAATAAAATAGTTCTTGAGATAGGAAAAATAAAGAGGATAAATAAATTCATTATAGATAGTATCAAAAATGTAAAAAAGAAAGGTTATGAGGTGGCTCTGGATGATATAAAAATGTCAGATTTTCTAACACCTCTTTTTGAAATAGTAGATTATGTAAAGCTAAATATCAAAGAGTACTCAGATATAGAACTTAAAGAGGCTGTGGAATTTCTGAAAAAATATCCTATAAAACTAATAGCTGTAAAAGTTGAGACAGAAAAGGATTTCCTACTTGCAAAAGAGCTGGGATTTGAGTATTTTCAGGGATTTTTCTTTGAAAGACCATCTCTGATTAAAAACAAACAGATATCTTCTTATAAAATAGCTTTAATGAAACTTCTTAAAATGGCTATTTTAGAACAGGATATATCTGAGATTGAGGAATTTATAAAAGGATATCCAGACCTTGCCTATAAACTTCTCAGGTTTATCAACTCGCCTTTCTTTTATTTGAGACACAAAATACACTCAATAAAACAGGCTTTATCTATACTTGGATATTCCAATATTCAAAAATGGGTTATCTTACAGCTATATGCATCAGAAGGGGGAGATATAAAGTTCAATCCCCTACTTGAAAGAGCTGTAATCCGTGGCAAAATGATGGAAATCCTTGTGTCCAAAATAAGCTCAGATATTGCATTTATAGATAAAGCATATATAACAGGGATGCTATCTTTAATTCATGTTGTTTTAAATAAACCTATGGAAGAAATAGTAGAGGAACTTTATATAGAAAATGATATAAAACATGCTTTAACTAAGCACGAAGGAATTCTTGGATACTTGCTAAAAGCTATAGAAAATATAGAGAAGGACAACTTAAATGAAGCAATAGAGTATCTCCATAGAACAGGTCTTGCGATGGAAGACCTTCTTTCTGCAGAGCTTGAGGCCATAACATATTACGAAAACTTTATGGAAAATCAATAATTTCTTATAATTTTAAATAAAATTTTATTTTTGGAGGGAATAATGAGCCTTGAGATATATGCGGAAAATATTGCTCAGAAAGCAAAAAAATCCCAGAAATTTCTGATGCAGATAAATACAGATATAAAAAATAAAGCCCTTTTAAGAGCTGCAGAACTCCTTCTTGAAAAAAAAGACATACTCCAGAAAGAAAACCAGAAAGACCTTGAAAAAGCTGAAAAGAAAGGTTATTCCAAGGCACTACTTGATAGGCTAACTCTCAATGAAAAAAGAATTAATGGAATGACAGATGTTTTAAAAGAAGTAGCTTCCTTACCTGACCCTGTGGGTCAAATTATATCCATGTGGACAAGACCTAATGGCCTTAAAGTTGGTAGAATGAGGGTTCCCCTTGGAACAATAATGATAATATACGAAGCAAGGCCAAACGTTACTATTGAAGCAGCAGCACTATGTATGAAATCTTCCAATGCAGTTATACTAAAAGGTGGTAGCGAAACTATAAATTCCAACAGGGTTCTGGTTGATATCCTGAAACAGGCAGCAAGGGAAACAGGTTTTCCAGAAGAAGCTATCCAGTTTGTTGATACAACAGATAGGGAAGTTGTAAAT
>JALWLQ010000206.1 GCA_027084095.1 Persephonella sp. | reverse complement strand
CCTTTACTTGCACCTTTAACAAGTCCTGCGATATCAACAAACTCAATTGTTGCAGGGACTATTCTCTGGGAGTTTTCTAATTCTGCCAGTTTATACAACCTTTCATCAGGAACATCAACTATTCCAACATTTGGGTCTATTGTGCAGAACGGGTAGTTTGCTACTCCTGCCTTTGCTGTTTCTGTTAATGCATTAAAAATGGTTGATTTCCCAACATTAGGAAGTCCAACAATACCTACATTAAGTTTCATTTTACCTCCGGTAAATATTTTTTCAGGAAAGATAGGAATTTATTAAGAGCTTTCAAGCTGTTTCAACAGCCTGTTCTTCAGATTGCTGCTGCACCTCTTCTGCAAAAATCTTTTTCAATCTGTTGTATGCATCATTTTTATTGTTAAATAGTGCTACTCTTCTTTCATCAGGTTTTTCATAAATAACCTTTACCTGATACTTTCTAACAGGTTTTACAACAAGGTCAAACTTCACTCCGTCTTTATAGCCGCTCACCCATATTTCATGGGTTTTTTCATATATGAAAAAGTCATATCCTTTTTCTTCTGATATTTTTTTTAAAAAATCATGTATCCTTTTCATCCTTTTTCTCCTGTTTTAATGCAGGTCTTAATCGGATATAAATAAGAAATATCATTGTGGCAAAGTAAAGTAAAAACATTAATATAATAATCCATTTCATAATTCTAACCCTGCTTTTTGTCAGACAATATATAATATTGCAAAAAAAGATAAGAGGCAAAAGATGAAGAAAATATTATCCATAGAAAATTTAACAGTTCTGGGGATTATCTTAGGAGTAATCGCTGGTATATATATTCCAGATTTAATGCTAAATCTGAAAATTATAGGTGATGTATTTCTTAATCTTCTTAAAATGATTGTCATTCCTCTTATTTTTGTATCTATCTTTATGAGTATTGCTTCTCTTTCTTCGTCTGATGATTTGAAAAATATGGGGATAAAGGCGTTTTTGTATTATGTATCAACAACAGCCCTCGCTGTTTTAACAGGAATTATCATAACGAATATTATCCAGTTTGATGTTTCTGATATTTCTAAGTCATCAGAAACTATAAAGGTTAATCATTTTACATGGGAGAGCTTTATAAACAACCTGATACCTTCTAATATCTTCCAAAGTTTTGCAGAAGGAAAGGCAATTCATGTGATAATATTCTCTATTTTATTCGCTATTGCAGTTGTTGGGCTTGCCAATAGAAAAAAGGAAATCATCGTGGGATTTTTTGATGGTGCAAATGATGCATTTTTAAAAATTGCCAGATGGATTATAGCCCTTTCTCCCATAGGTGTGTTTGCTTTAATCGGGTATGTGGTAGCTGACAAAGGAATAGGAGTAATTATCTCCCTGTGGCAGTATGTTGTTGTTGTTTTGATAGGTATTTTTATACATGCAGTTATAAATCTTGGGCTGATTGCCTATATAGTTGGTAAAGTAAATCCATTTAAATACTTTAAACAGGTGAGGGAAGCTCTGCTTATTGCATTTTCTACCTGTTCATCATCTGCCACTTTGCCTGTTTCTCTGGAAGTTGCAACAGAAAAGGCAAAAGTTGACAAAAAGGTTGCAGGTTTTGTATTACCTCTTGGAGCAACAGTTAATATGGATGGAACAGCTCTGTACGAAGCTGTAGCGGCTGTTTTTATAGCATCTGTTTACGGAATTGAGCTTTCTTTATTTCAGCAGATAATTGTATTTATAACAGCTACCCTTGCAGCAATAGGGGCTGCAAGTATTCCGTCTGCAGGCCTTGTCACCATGACACTGGTATTTTCTGCAGTTGGACTACCACTTGAAGGTATAGCACTTATAATAGCTGTTGATAGATTTCTGGATATGTTCAGAACTGCAACAAATGTATGGGGGGATTTAATAGGGGCAAAAGTGGTGGCGAGGTTTATGAATAAATGATAAAGGCTTTATTCCCGGTTTTGCTTTATTTTTCTGCAGGTTATCTATCCAGAAAGTTTAGGCTGTTTGATGAAAATGCCTCGCAGGTTTTAATCAAGTTTATTATCTATATTTCCTTCCCGTCTCTTGTTATTTACAATGTGTATTTTCTGAAATTCCAGTGGTCATTTTTATGGGTATTACTCTCTGGCTGGGGAGTAATCTTATTTTCAATTCTTGTCTCCTTTTTTATTGGTAAAGCCCTTAAACTTAATAAGCCTACCCTTGCTTCCTTTATTATGATGGCAACCTTTGGAAATACATCTTTTCTTGGATTTCCTTATCAGATGGCTTTTTTAGGAGAAGAAGGTCTTAGATATGCTGTGGTTTTTGACCAGTTTTCCTCATTTCTGCCGGTATCTTTGATATCTCCTTTTATTCTAACCTATGGTCAGGACAAAGGGAATTTTTCTGTAGATATAAAGCGGATAATTACCTTCCCGCCTTTTGTGGCAATAATATTTGCATTTTTTATAAAAAATTTTTATATACCGGATTTTGTTCTTGATAGTCTAAAGATGATAGGAATGACGGTTATTCCCCTTGCCCTATTTTCTGTAGGGATAAACCTTAAATTTTCAAGTGTAAAGGAAAGAATAAGAGATATATCAGCAGTTATTTTTATAAAAATGATTTTTGTCCCAGTTTTATTTGTGCTGCTTCTTCATATAATTGGAGTTGAGATAAACACCCAGTGGCAGTCTGCTGTTATAGAGATAGCAATGCCCCCTATGGTGCTTGCCTCAATTTTTGTGATTGGGGCAGGACTGGACAAAGACCTTGCCGTTTCTGCTGTAGGTGTGGGAATACTGGCAAGTTTTATAACAGTTCCTTTTGTTTTTTATTTGCTTAAAGCCTTATAATAAAAGTCATGATTTATCTGGATAATGCAGCAACAACACCGGTTTTTGAGGATATTTTAAACAATTTAGACAAATGGCAGAGGGAATATTTTGCCAATCCAAACTCCCTTCATCCTGATGGCCAAAAAAGCAGAATAGCAGTTGAAGAAGCAAGAAGATATTTTGCCAGTTTAATAGACTGCTTAGAAGAAGAAATTGTATATACTTCCTGTGCCACAGAGAGTAATAACACTGTAATAAAAGGTCTTGCTGAAAGCTATCCGGAAAAAAACCATATTATTATTTCTCCTATTGAGCATAAATCTGTTCTGATGCCTGTAAAATATCTAACTAAAAAAGGGTATAAAGTAGATTTCCTGAAAATTGATAATCACGGAAAAATAGACTTAGACCATCTCAGAAAAATAATAACTCCGAAAACTCTTTTTGTGGGAGTAATACATGTTAACAACGAGACAGGAGTTATTCAGGATATAACTGAGATAGGGAAAATATGCAAAGGAAAAGAAGTTCCATTTTTTTCTGATACTGTCCAGAGCTTTGGGAAAGTAGATATTCCCTTTGAGTATCTGGATTTCTTTTCTATTTCAGGCCATAAAATAAATGCCCCTAAAGGTATCGGTTTACTGAAAATAAATAAAAATATTGATATAACCCCTTTGCTCCACGGTGGTGGTCAGGAAAATGGCTTTCGTTCAGGAACGGAAAATGTTGTTGGGGCTATAGCTTTAAAAGAGGCTACACAAAATTGGATAGAAAATAAAAAAAATCTATGGGAAAAGTTTAAAAGACTGGAAAAATTACTAATAAATGGTCTCAGAGAAAATATTCCTGAAATAAAAGTGGTTTCTGAAAATAATAAAGTTCCATATATCACCACTGTTCTATTTCCGGGGATTACAGGGCAAGAAATGGTCATGGCTTTAGGCAGAAAAGGTATAGATATATCTTCAGGTTCAGCCTGTTCAACTGGCAGTCCAATGCCTTCCCATGTTTTGCTTGCCTATGGTTTTTTTGAGAAAGATGCCCTCTCTGGAGTGAGATTTTCTTTTGGTTTTTACACAGAGGAAGAAGATATTAAAAAAGCAGTTCCTATTATTGTAGAAACATATAAAAAACTAAAACTTTTCAGCGATTTTTCTTAAGATACTCAAGTATTTTTTCTGCTACTTTTTCCGGTGGAACATTATACTGACCTTTTTCAATCATTTCTTTGATTTTTTCTATTTTTTGTCTTCTCAATTTCTTCTCCTCTGAAAGATATTTTTCTATTTTTTTTATATCTTCTTCTTTCAGGTGGCCTAACTTCTCTTCTATTAATTTCTTTAGCTTTTTCTCATCCACTTTCTTCTTCCTTCTGCCTAACCTTTTCGGTATAATTTGTTAATTACTTAATAATAATCATAACTGGAAGTGCAAAATGTTAATTTCAGTTGATACCTATTCAGACAACCTGGGGATATCTTTGATAGATGGGCATAAGCTTGTTGTAAAACAAGTTTACCATAAACTAAAGCCATTCTCCGAACTCCTTATGGAAAAAATAGATATGATATTTAATCAACTTGGCTACCCTCCCTCAATTTTATATGCAGTATCTGTAAATAAAGGACCAGGTAGTTATACAGGCCTCAGGGTTGGTATAACAGTAGCCAAAACAATATCATATTCCCTTAATATTCCAATATACGTTTTTAGCTCCCTTGAGGCAATGGCCTATAAATATAGAGCTCATGAAGGTAATATTACTGTTGCTATTAACGCCGGCAAAGGCGAGTGTTATGTTGCTGATTTCAAGTCAGATATTTCAGATATAACTCAGACATCAGAAATCAGATTAATGAAAATAAATGAGTTTAAAAAAGAAATTCCTGAAAATCTTGTGGTGGTAAAGAATTTAGATATCCACGGAAATAATATTATTCAAGACATAGATGACTTATCCACTGAAGGAGCATTTTTCGCTCTGAAACACCATCAAAAAGAAGACCCTATGAAGCTGGAGCCTATTTATATCAGACCTTTATAATCTAAGGAAAACTTTTGTTGAGTTCCTCAGAACAAAAGGAAAGGTAATAAGACCAAAAATAATCCCAACAGTTAGAAATCTAAATGCCGTATCTTTATGACTATACAAAAATGTATTGTAGATTATGGTTTTACCAAGCATTATCAGTGCTATCAAAAGTATAATAAGACTTAAAGCACCCAGCGAGATATAAAATAGATGATTTTGTCCACTGTTTCTAAATCTATAATCCAGAAAATATAAAAAACCCAGTAAAAATATAAAAACTGTTGTAAGGCTAAAACCAAGTCCTACGCTTAATATCTCAACCATTAAACTTCTCCATTATTTTTTTTATTACAGCCCCATGTCTGAGACCCCAATCACTAACAGTAATACTATCTTTTTCAAAAAAGTCAAGGGCAGTATCAAATATCACCAGTCCAGAGACAATAGCTTCTGCTCTTTTATCCTCAATTATAGGGATTGATTTTCTTTCTTCTACTGTCATTGAAGACAGTTTATCAAGCCATTTTTTTACGGCTTTTCTGGATAAAACTGTTTTATGAACCTTTGCAGAGTTATAAGGAAAAACATGTTTTTCCAGTGCTGCAACAGTTGTAATTGTTCCACCAAGACCTATAAACTGCTGTGCAGTAGAATAATTTTCTATCTTCTGTAAATGCTGAAGTATAAACTGCCTCATATTCTCTAACTCTTCCTTTTCAGGAGGGTCGGACTTTATAAATCTTTCTGTAAGGGAAACTATACCAAATGGAAAAGAAACTGCATCTTTTATCTGATATCTATTATTTTTTTGCCCATATACAAATTCTGTGCTTCCGCCTCCCTGGTCTATAACAACAAAATCTGATTGAGGTTTAACCCCGTAAGCGGTAGCAAGAAAAGATAAATAAGCCTCTTCTTCTCCAGAGATTAACTGAACATCAATTCCCAGTTGTTTAATCTTCTCAAGTAATTCATTACCATTTTTTGCCTCTCTGCAGGCCTGTGTAGCATATCCGTAGATTTCCTTAACTCCATATTCTTTAACAATCAAAACATACTCTTTTAAAGTAGATAACACTTCATTAATTGCTTCTTCCTGCAGATATCCTGTTTCTTTAAGTTTTCTACCTAAGGCTGTAATTCTGCCGACAGACAGGATATCTTCTATACTATCAAGTGTTTCTTCAAGGGTATCTTTTATATGGACTGCAGATATCAGGAGACGGGTAGAGTAGGTTCCTATATCAACTATTGCTATTTTTTCTACCACTTTTTATTTACTCCATAAAGACCTGTCCTTCCAGTGGTGAAACCTCTATCCCCTGCGCCTCCATGTATTTGATTGCTTCTTCTATCTGGTCTTCATCTCCTGTTAGTTCAAGCTCAAGCCAGCCAATAGTGTCTGTTACATTGGCTTTTCTTATATTAATTTCAACATCAAAATTTTTACATACACGGCTGAGAATAGGCTCTTTTATTTTGTCTTCAGGATAGATAAGTTTTAGCTTAATAGCCTCCATCTTTTAGACCTCCAGTCCCCCTGCAATAGCTGGAATTATTGCAACAACATCACCATCTTTAAGTTCTGTATCTTTCCCTTTTAAAAATCTGATATCTTCGTCATTAACAAAAAAGTTTACAAACTTTCTGATTTCTCCGTTTTCCTCAACGAGTCTTTCTTTTATTCCTGGGAATTCCTTTTCAAGAGCATCAATAAGTTCTGCAATTGTAGAAGCTTCAACCTGAACTTCACCCTGTCCCTGTGTTACCCTTCTTAAAGCTGTTGGTATTCTAACTGTTACTGCCATTTATTATTCCTCCTTTAAACCTTTATTCCAATAACTTTTTCCTTGAACTCATGAAGAGAAGGTTTTATATGTATAGGCTGGTTTAAATGTCCTTCCAGCACTTCCATTGTTTTGTATCCGTTTCCTGTTATGTAAGCAACAACAATCTCATCCGGGTCAAATACGCCTTTTTCAGCAAACTTTTTCAGAACAGCAATAGTTGTTCCACCTGCTGTTTCTGTGAAAATACCTTCTGTTTCAGCAAGTAATTTCATACCTTCTATAATTTCCTCATTTGTGGCTATTTCCATATCCCCATTACTTTCTCTGGCCACTTTTACAGCATAAGGACCATCTGCAGGGTTTCCAATAGCAATTGATTTTGCAATTGTGTCAGGCTTTTCCGGAACAATCCAGTCTCTACCTTCTTTAAATGCTTTGTATATAGGACTACATCCTGCAGCCTGTGCACCATACATTCTTGGTGGGTTATCAGATATCAGACCTACTGTTCTCAGCTCATTAAAACCTTTCCAGATTTTTGTATATAAAGAACCAGATGCCAGAGGAGCTACAACTGCACCTGGAGCTTTCCATCCAAGCTGCTCTGCAACTTCAAATGCCAGTGTTTTGGAGCCTTCTGAGTAAAATGGTCTAACATTTATATTAACAAAAGCCCATCCAAACTCATTTGCTACTTCAGAGGATAATCTATTAACATCATCGTAGTTTCCTTCAACAGCAACAACTGTTGGATTAAATACCAGTGAACCTATTATTTTGTTTGTTTCCAGATTTGCAGGTATAAAAACATAACATTTCATTCCTGAAGCAGCTGCATTTGCAGCAACAGAGTTTGCAAGGTTTCCTGTGGAAGCACATGCAGCTGTATCAAATCCAAACTCTTTAGCCTTAGACAGAGCAACAGCAACAACCCTGTCTTTAAAAGAAAGTGTAGGATGGTTTACAGAGTCATCCTTTATATAAAGGTTGTTTAAACCCAGTTCCCTTCCAAGTTTCTCGGCTTTTATAAGTGGAGTAAATCCAGCAGATAAACCAACAGTTGGATTATCTACAGGTAAAAGGTCTATATATCTCCACAGGCTTTTTGGCCCTTTTTCAATTTTTTCTCTGGAAATATTTTGTTTAATCTCATCATAATCATATTCAATTTCCAGTGGCCCAAAACAGAACTCACATACATGAATAGGCTCTACTGGATACTCTTTGCCACACTCTTTACATCTTAATGCTTTTACTTTTGCCAATTTGTAGACCTCCGAGAAAATATAGAGTAATAATTATAATATAAAATACACTTTCTTAAAAAAGTATTGACCTTGCTCATGTTTGATTTCCTTGATAGTAATCACAGAGTAAGATTTTTGTATAATTAGTTAGATTTATATCATTTGGGAGAAAAAAATATAATGAAAAAATACCTGAAAGTTTTTTTAAGAGGAGGGCTTTCTAAATATAAACCTTTGAGAGAAGTAATTTATAAAATCGGCAAAAAAGATATTAAAGATAAGTATCTTATAATAAAAATGATTTCAGAAGATTATCTCCTATTAGTTAATACTTCAGATCACTGGAGTAAACTTCCTATAACCTGGGGGAAAATAGAATCTCCAGAAGATAAATTTGTAAAGAAAATTATAAAAAAAGGAGATACCGTTTTTGATATAGGAGCCCACTGGGGTGGTTTCTCTATTCTTTTTGGTAAATTAGTTGGAGAAACAGGTAAAGTTTATTCATTTGAACCATCTTCTCTAAACTTTAGATACTTAAAGAAAAATGTATGTATCAACAATCTAAAAAATATTATTAGAATTTATAAATATGCTGTCGGGAGCAAAGAAGAAGTTATCAAGTTGGCTCTGGCAGAGAGTTCATCAGGGCACAATTCTATAGTCAGAAGCGATATTCCTGTTAAAAGATATGAAGAGGTAAAACAAATATCTTTAGACAACTTTATAGAGAAAAATCATATTGATAAAATTGATTTTTTAAAAGTAGATGTTGAAGGCTATGAGCTGGAAGTGCTCAAAGGTTTTGAGAAAAATCTCCAAAAATTGAATAAATTTTGGCTCTTTATTGAATATTCACCAAGCTTTATGGAAGAAAGTAAGGCATTAGAATTACTGGACTTTTTGAAATCTTACTTTAATGAAGTTTATATAGGTCACAAAAAGAAGATATTTAAAACAGATTGGGAAACGGCGAAAGATATATCTTTTGATATGGGACAGAGAAATTTATTCTTATATAAGGAATAAATTTCTCCCTACGAAGTTACTCTTAGAAACTTTTAAACTTACCCTAAATATCCAAGTTGTAATTCTTGAATTGTAAAGTTATTCAGATATACACAGCCATTGAAAATAATGATAAAATAGATAAAATTTCATAAATAACTCTAAATCCTTATAAAGCAGGAGGTCAAAGACATACATGTTTAATGAATTAACCATAGAAGA
>JALWLQ010000205.1 GCA_027084095.1 Persephonella sp. | reverse complement strand
TAATATCTCTTAACTTTTCTTTGTTTAACTCAAGGAGGTTTTCATATCTTTCCTCATCGCTATTAAATGTTATTTTTCCTGAAACTTCTGCATATTTAGGGAGAAGATTAAGTATTGAGTAGCAGGTCACACTTTTACCTGAACCTGATTCTCCAACAAGAGCAAGAATTTCATTCCTGTATAAATCAAAAGATATATCTTTGAGAGCTTCTATAACCTGATTATCGGTATGGAATAATACCTTTAAGTTTTTTACAGAAAGGACAGGAGTTTCCCTGTCCTTACTTTTATTCATCATTTTAGTGCGTCTAAGACTTTATTCATTTGTTCAGCAGACATAAGTCCAGAAATCACAATACCATGAGGGAATATTAATGTAGGGGTTCCTCTAATTCCGCTTTTTTCGGCAAACTTTTTATGCTCTTTTAGAATTTTTTTCCCTTCTTCACAAGATTTTTCAAGTGATGAGAGTTTGCCATAATTGTTGTTTTTTACATACTCAAAGCTTTTATCCAGGATTTCTCTTTTTTTCTCTAAAGAGCTTGTACACAGTATATTTTGGCTAATCTTTGAAGCATGTTTGTGGAAAGGAAGAGGGAATAAGATTACCTCAAACTTAACATCATTTCTCATTTTAAGTAATTTTTTCATCTCTTTATCAAATTTGGCACAGAATGGACATTCTGGGTCTGTTACCACATATATTGTGTACTTTGCCTTTGGATTTCCATAAGTAATAAGATTTTTCTTAGGGATATCCTTGATATCTATAATTTTTATATCGTTTAATCTTGGTCCAAGAGCCTTTTTGAGCTTTTCAAATTTTTCCTCACCGATTTTTTTCTTAAGTTCTTTAATCTTTTCTTTAGCACTTTCTTCAGCGAGTTCCATAGCTTTTTCTCTTGTTAAATCTCTTTTATTCTTAATATCAATGATGCTCCCTGTAATAAGGTATTTAAGTGAGCAATCAACATAAACAGGAATTTTCCCCCTTGGTGTGTTCAGAATTACCTCATAGATGTCTTTAATAGGCGAAGGTGAGACTTTTTCTACTTTTAAGCCTCCTATGAATGGAGAAAGAGCTTTCTGAACCTTTTCTACTGTAATATTGGCATTACTACATCCATTTTCTTCTGCATAAACAAAAGATGCAGAAATTAGCAAAATCAGCGTAAGAATTAATTTTTTCATTCATTTACCCCCTGAGTGTTTGATTTTTATTATAGTATAATATTTCTGTGAATTATCTGTGATAACTCAGGAGGAAATCTTGAAAGTAGCTATCGGAAGCGACCATGCAGGTTTTGATTACAAAGAAATAGTCAAAGAACATCTTGAAGAAAAAGGCTTTGAGGTTATAGACAAAGGAACTTATTCCAAAGAAAGCGTTGATTACCCAATTTTTGGGGAAGCTGTTGCACAGGCAGTAGCTTCAGGAGAAGCAGATAGGGGAATTGTTATCTGTGGAACAGGTATAGGAATATCAATCTCTGCAAATAAGGTAAAAGGAATAAGAGCAGCCTTATGCACAAATGAATATATGGCGAGGATGGCAAGAAAACATAATGATGCCAATATACTGGCATTTGGGGCAAGGGTTTTAGGTATTGATGTTGCCCTTGGAATAGTTGATGTATTTTTTGAAACAGAGTTTGAAGGTGGAAGACACGAAAGAAGAGTAAATGAAATAAAAAGTATTGAAGAAAAAAATTTTTGCAGTTAAGGAGGTTTAATCATTGCTTGAGCATGTAAAAAATCAAGACCCGGAAATATTCAAAGCCCTTTCACTTGAATTCAAAAGACAGCAAGAACACCTTGAGATGATAGCCTCTGAAAATTATACTTCTTATGCGATAATGGAAGTTCAGGGCTCTGTTTTAACGAATAAATATGCAGAAGGTCTGCCCCATAAAAGATATTATGGTGGTTGTGAATATGTGGATATTGCAGAAGACCTTGCAATAGAAAGGGTTAAAAAAATATTCGGTGCTGAACATGCAAATGTCCAACCCCACTCAGGTTCACAGGCAAATCAGGCAGTATTTTTCTCACAACTTCAGCCTGGCG
>JALWLQ010000204.1 GCA_027084095.1 Persephonella sp. | reverse complement strand
GGTTTTGTTTCTTTGTGCTGGTCTATGAATTTTTTCAGTTCTTCTGGGTTGTCAAGTATGTCTGATATATCTTTACCATGTTTTTTTGCAAGGTCAAGGGCATAGTTTAGCATCTTTTTGGATATTACTGCTTTCTGTGAGGACTGGGTTTTATCGTATAGCTCTTTTACAAATTCCTTCCAGTCTTTTTTCCTTTGTTCTACATAGTCAAGGAATTCTTCCATTTTTTTGGTGAAATCATAATCAACAACCCAGTGGTATTTTTTGTCCAGATAATCTATAAGTTCATAAGCTGCCTGTGTAGGCTTAAGGGCATTTCCTTCTTTTACCACATAGCCTCTGTCTTTGATTGTTTTCATAATTGTTGCGTAAGTTGAAGGTCTTCCTATTCCCAGTTCCTCAAGCTTTTTAACCAGTGAACCTTCTGTGTATCTTGGTGGGGGTTTTGTCCATTTTTCCTCAAGTTTCTGGTCAACTTTTTTGAGCTTTTCTCCTTTTTTTAGAGGTGGAAGTTGTTGTGTTTCCTCTTTATCTTCTATATTGTAAAGTCTTTTATATCCATCAAATTTCAGAACAGAGCCGGTGGTTTTAAATCTGTATCCTTTTATATCAAACAGTGCTGTTGTTCTTTCATAAATAGCCTCTTTCATCTGTGAGGCTATTGTTCTTTGATAAATCAGTTTAAGCAGTTTGAAATGGTCTTCTGTCAGACCTTTTTCCTGAACAAGCTGTTTTTGTTTTTCCAGAGGAACAAAGTTAGTTATTCTTATTGCTTCGTGGGCATCTGCCTGTGTGTTTTTGGATTTGTATTTTTTAGCTTTTGGAGGTAAATATTCCTCTCCGAACTGCTCTTTTATAAACTTTCTGATATTTTTGATTGCTTCATCTGATATTCTGACGCTGTCAGTTCTGTGGTATGTAATAAGACCATTTTCAAATAAGTCCTGTGCCAACATCATTGTTTTTTCAGGAGAAAATCTAAGCTGTGAGTTGGCTGTCTGCTGTAATACAGAGGTTGTAAATGGTGGCTTTGGGGATTGTTTGACCTGTTTTTTGGTTATATCAATTACTGTTGCGGTATCTTCTGTTTTTATATCGTTGAATATCTTTTCTGCTAATTCTTTGTCTTCAATTCTCTGTTTTTCATAAAATGCTGTGAATTTTATATTGTTTTTTTCTAAGATTGCAGATAAGACGTAGTAAGGGGTGGGTTTGAAAGACTGAATTTCCCTTTCCCTTTCCACCACCAGCCTGACAGCAGGGGACTGAACTCTACCTACGCTAAATCTACCGCCGATTTCTTTTGAAGCTACAGGAGAAAGTATATAACCGACTATTCTGTCCCCTACCCTTCTACCTAAGAATGCGTCAAACAGACCAAAATTTGTTTCTTCAAATTTAGGGGCTTTTTTTATTACTTCTTTTATATGTTTTGGTGTTATTTCGTGGAATTCTGCCCTTTTAATCTCTTTTGCTTTCTTCTTTAGCTCATCATACATAAAGTATCCGATGGCGTATCCTTCTCTATCTGGGTCGGTTGCTATATAGACCTCTGCATTTTCAGCTAATTTTTTTAACTCTGAAAGTATTTTTTTATGGTTTTTGGATTTTATTACAAATTTTGGTTTAAATGTTTTCAGGTCAACGCCCATTTCTTTTTCTGGTAGGTCTTTAAAATGACCTATTGTTGCCTTAACAGAATACTCCTTACCTAAAAATTTTTGTATTTCCCTTGCCTTTTTTGGAGATTCTACAATTACTATTTTTTTTGATTTTGCCATTTATTTACCTTCTCTTTTTATTTTCCATGGGTCTGTTAACCCAAGTCCTTCAAATGCTTCTTCCCTTTGCTGACAGGTTGCACATTCGCCACATGGTGGAATTGTGCCTTTATAACAGGAATAGGTCTTTTCGTAGGGAACTCCCAGCTTCATACCTGTCTTTAAAACATCAGTTTTTGTCATTCCCAGAAATGGTGTCCAGACAGTTATCCTGTTTTTTCTCTTTGCAACCATTACTGATGAAGCATTTATGGCTGCTTCTGCTGCTGAAGCAAATTCTGCCCTACAATCTGGATACGGGCTATCAACAGAGTGTATTCCTATACCGATTGTTTCTATCTCGTACACATCTGCAAATGAGGCAGCTATTGCAAGGAAGTTCAGATTTCTCATTGGAACAGTTGTAATTGGTGGTTCTTCTGGATAGCTTTCTGATGGAATTTCTATCTTTTCATCTGTTAAAGCTGAACCTTCTATTCCTTTTAGATGTGGAACTTCTACTATGAAATGTTTTTTTACTCCTGCTTCTTTAGCTAACTCTTTTGCAAAATCAAGCTCTATTCTGTGCTTTTGTCCGTAATCAAATGAGATTGCATATACCTCTTTAAATTTTTCTTTTGCAAGCCACAGGAGTGTGGCACTGTCCATTCCACCTGATACAAGGATTATTGCTTTTTCCATATTATTCCTTATGATTTTGTTGGTTTGCATTCCATTTTAGATAGCTTTCAATAAATTCATCAAGTTCACCATCCATAACAGCCTGAATATTTCCTGTTTCGTGGCCTGTCCTCAGGTCTTTTACCATCTGGTATGGATGGAAAACATAAGACCTAATCTGACTACCCCATGTTATATCCTTTTTCTCACCTTCCAGCTCTTTCTGTTTTTCCTTTTGTTTTTCCAGTTCATACTGATATAGCTTGGCTTTTAGCATCTGCATTGCTTTTGCTCTGTTTTGTATCTGAGACCTTTCACTCTGGCAGGATACTGTAATTCCTGTCGGGATATGGACAATTCTAACGGCTGAATCTGTCGTGTTAACGTGCTGTCCACCTGCCCCTGAGGCTCTGAATGTATCTATTCTCAGGTCTTCCTCTTTAATCTCAACTTTAACATCTTCTCCAATCTCCGGTATTACAGAAACAGCAGAAAAAGATGTATGTCTTCTTTTGTTTGAGTCAAATGGTGAAATTCTTACAAGTCTGTGAACTCCCTGCTCCCCTTTTAGATATCCGTATGCATAAGGACCTTTTATTATAAGGGTTGCACTTTTTATACCTGCAACATCATCAGGCTGGTAATCTACCATCTCTATTTCAAAGCCATTTTTTTCTGCCCATCTTAGATACATTCTGAGAAGCATTTCTGTCCAGTCGCATGCTTCTACACCGCCTGAGCCAGCCTGAAGTGTAAGTATGGCATTTTTAAAGTCATACTCTCCAGATAACAGGCTTGCTGTTTCCAGTCTGTCTATCTCTTTTTCAAGGATTTTAAGTTCTTTTGATATTTCTTTTTCTGTATCTTCATCATATTCCATTTCAAGAAGCTGGATATATTCATCAATATCTGTAAGCTTTTTCTCTACAGCTCTGATTTCTTCCAATTTATTTGCAATGGAGTTTCTCTTACTTGCTGTTTCCTGTGCTTTTTTCTGGTCTTCCCAGAAATCAGACTGCCCCATCAAATTATCAAGCTTGCTAAGTTCTTTTTCTAACTCTTTAGGCTTGAGTATTTCTTTTATATTTTCAAACCTATTTGTAAGCTCTTCTAATTTTTCTTTAAGTTCTACTATCATGGCTGTTTGTTTTAGTGTTTTTTTGCCAATATAATATGGAAAATTATAAAGCTGTCAACCTTTGGATGTTGTAAAATATGCCCATAATCCGCCAGCCATAACAAAAACAGGGAGTATTAAAACAACTGTTATTATAAATCCTGCAACTACGGCTATAACTGTTTTTAGCAGATTTTCCCTGAAAAAAAGATGGACAAGAATTCCTTCTATTATAAGCCCCATCAAAATAGGGAGCCATAGCATTCCCGGCTTATAGTAGCCTGTATATATTAGAACAGCCCTTGCTGCCCCGATACCCACATATCCAATTAGTGTTATTATGAACGCCTTTTTTAGTGTAATGCTTCTTATAAGTGCAAGTCTGCCTGCGTACCACAGGGAAAAACTACCTATTCCTAAAATAACAATTGACATAAGTAGAGTTTCTAACATAATTTCTCCATCTTGAAGGATTTAGGAAATATTAATTATACATTACTCTTCAAAGTTTATATCTATCGCTGGTGTAAGGGAGCATTTCAAGTCCTTGAATTTGTGGATTTTCAACATTTTTATGCTGAACTAAGACCTTGAATTTTTCTCCCATTCCTTTTGGAAGAACAAGAGTTTTCAGTCTGTTCAACCTTTCATAGGCCTCTATATCATTTTGTTCCTGTAGTTGTGCAAAGATATCCATAAGACCTAAATTTGTTAAAAAGTGTGCCTGGTCTGTGAAACCTGTAAAGTCTAATCCTGCAATATGTCCGTAATATTTCAGTGCAGAAAAGTTAACGTGGGAAGTAATATCCTGCATTCCTACATTTTCATAAAAGTTTTCAGAATATCTATGCCTGTAATAACAGAGGAGTGTTCCCCTCATTCTGTAAGGTTTATAAAGCTCTGCAGAGGGATAGCCGTAATCTATTGTAATCACATATCCCTTTTTTAGTTTTCTACCTATTTTTTTTATATAATCAACTGCATCCAGATTTATTTCTGTTTGCATACCCTCTGGAATATTGATATTTAGCTCCCTTAGATATCTAAGGATATCTTCGTTTGCTTCTTCCAGAATTTCTTTAACTTCCTCATTTTCATCAAGGGTTATAAATACCTCGTAGATTTTGCCTTTTATTTTTCTAATCAGATGAACAGGGAAGGCATCAAACAGTTCATTGGAAAAAATCACACCTGTTATGCTTTCATCCTCAAAATCTATTATGTCCTGAACCCATTTTACATTTTCAAATTCTGAAAGTAGTTTTTTCTGGGTCTGGATATGATAAGGAGATTTTTCAATGATAATGTATTCAGTTTTTTGATAAATATCTGGATAATGGGATTTCAGGTAGTTCAAGATATCGTAGGCAAGGTATCCTTTACCTGCTCCCAGTTCAACAAGTTGAAATTTATCTGTTCCAAGTTTGTGGTATATCTCAACAAACTGCTTTGTTAGGAGCTCCCCGAAGGCTCTATCCAGCTCTGAAGCTGTGAAAAAATCCCCAAAACCACCTATTTTTTCCTCAGGTGATGTGTAATATCCCAGTTCCGGATAATAAAGGGCAATGTCCATAAAATCCCTGAATGATATTTTCCCTTCAGATTTTATTCTGTCTTTGATTATTGATATAAGCTCTTCTTTACCTGTAAGTTTCATAAAAGAACCACCAGTTAGAAATTAAGGTGAAATATTATAAAGCAAAGAAAGGGGACTGCAAATCCCCTGTTTTTTATTGCTGGTCTGCGTAGTTGGGTCCAAGTTTTGGAGGATTGTTATCCCATGCTTTTGCCCTTGCGGCATCAGCATCATCCCAGATTTTCTGCCAGTCTGGCCATTCTGATTTGTCGTCGTATTTTTCTTTTCCTCTTCTTGCTATAAAGTCATCAGCAATTTTAGATAGAACATCTTTATCCAATACCCATCCTCTTCTTGTGTAGGAAGACAGGTCGTAAATATCAGTATGAATAATACATATTGTTGGACATGCCAGAGTGCATAATCCACAGAACATACATTTGGATAAATCCATATCAAACTGGCTTAAAACCTTTAAGCCATGGTGGGGGTGGTCTTCTGGAACATCAAGCTTTTCTGCTTTGATTATAAATATCTCAGGGACTGGGCAGGCAGCCTGACAGAATTTACACGCAATACATCTGGTTTCTCCCATTTCAGGGGGCTTAATTTTCAACTTTTTTACCCATGCTTCAAAGTCATCTTTTTCCGTTCCGTCAACATTTCTAAGACCGTGAACACCTCTAAATCTTGGGGCAGGTTCTACCAGTTCAAAAGGGAAATCTACTGTTATTACTTTTCTGAACAGGTGTTTTATTGTTGTTTTCAGCCCTTTCATAAAATCAAGGAAAAATATTTTTTCAGCTATAGTCTGAGGCTGAACATTTCTATTTAAACCGACTTTTTTAATCCCCATTTTTAGCCTCCTATCTGTCTGTTTCCCCAACAACTGGGTCAATTGTTGAAAGGATTGTTATGGCATCTGCAATTGGTCTTCCTATCATAAGTTTTGGGAATATCTGTAGATTATAAAATGCTCCAGACCTTAATCTAAATCTGTGCGGTTTTATACCATCTTTTGGCATGTAAATATAAACACCAAGTTCACCTCTTGGGTTGTCTGCCCCTGCGTAAACCTCACCTTTGAACAGTTTTGTCCCTCTACCGTCTATTGTGATTTTCATCTTTTTGTCTTCTGGCTCATAGAAGAATGGGTCATTCTTTGACATCTTTCTCAATTTTTCAATACACTGTTCAACAATCCTTGCAGACTGTTTCATCTCTTCTATTCTGACCAGATATCTGTCGTAAGAGTCTCCTTTTTCTCCAACAGGCACGTCAAACTCAACTTCACCGTAAGCATCATATTTGTCTATAATTCTCAGGTCGTAAGGAACTCCTGAAGCTCTTGCAACTGCACCTGTAAGCCCGTAATCATAAACATCTTTTTCTGTAATTATTCCAACATCTATATTTCTTTTGAGCCATATTCTATTTCTTGTAAGTAATGTTTCATAATCATTTAATCTTGTTGGGAACTCTTTTATAAAATGCTCAATGGCATCTAAAGCCCCATAAGGCAGGTCTGCATAAACGCCGCCTACCCTGAAATAGTTTATAGTAAACCTTGCACCTGAGATACCCTCAAAAATATCCATAATTTTTTCCCTCTCCCTGAATGTGTAAAGGAACATTGTCAGGGCTCCCAGGTCAAGGGCATAAGTTCCAAGCCATAGCAGGTGTGAGTTTATTCTGGAGAGTTCAGCAAGCATTGTTCTGATATATTTTGCTTTTTCAGGGATTTTTTCATGTATACCAAGGAGTTTTTCTGCTGCAACACATACAGAATGATTTTCATTCATTGAGGCGATATAGTCCATTCTGTCTGTATAAGGGATTATCTGCTGAACATTCAGGTTTTCGGCCAGTTTTTCTACACCTCTGTGGAGCTGTCCAATGATAATATCGCACTCCTGAACATACTCACCTTCCATATCAAATAAAAACCAGATTGTCCCGTGGGTTCCTGGATGGAGAGGCCCCCAGTTCAGAACAACCTGTGATTTTTTATTTGGTAATCTTTTTTTCTGGGTTATTTCAAGGTCTTCAAGTGTTGGCAGGGCTGTATGCATTCGTGAGTAGTTTTGAAGACCTTCAAGTTGGTCCATTCTCTCTTTTTCGTTTAGAGATGGCAGTTCAACCTCTTCATGCCCCCTCAATGGGAAATCTTTTCTGAGAGGATGATATGGATAAGTTTCCCACATAAACATTCTGACCAGGTTTTCATGACCTTCAAACTTTATACCGAACATATCCCAGGCTTCTCTTTCTGCCCATTTTGCACCTGGCCAGATATCTGTCAGGGTTGGGAGGGTTTCATCTATAGCCCAGGATTTAACAATTATTCTTTCTTTATGTTCAGGTGAAAACAGGATTAATACACCTTCAAATCTTGGGTCTGCTTTTACTCCATGGTCTATAATTGTCCAGTCTATAAACATTTTAAAGCTATATTCTGGGTCAGTTTTGAGGAATTTAAGGAAATCTTTTAGGTTTTCTTTTGGAACACTTACAGAGTGGAAACCTTTATCACTTTCATTTATTTCTACATAATCAAATCTTTCTTTCAGTTTATTTATCTTGTCAAGACTTATCCAGGACATATCGCCTCTCCATCCTTTTCAGAATTTTTTAAAACAGTGTTATAAATTTTAAATCTTAAAAAATTTTTTATCAACTTTATGGTTATAATTACTTAGTTTAAAACTGGTTTTCAGGAGAGGAAAAGTGGAAAAACAGGAAGTTCAGCAACAGGAAAACACACAAAATCAAACTCCTCAGGAACAGGCTCCAGATGATTTTAAAACTATGGTTGCTTTTATGCTTTCCACAGGGCTGTTTGTTGGTAAAATTCCTATTGCCCCCGGAACTATTGGAACACTTGTTGGAATTTTCCCAATTCTTATTTACTGGACAAGGGGTGGAGAATATCAGCTCTGGAACCAGATTTTTATTACTCTTGCTGTTTTCTTAATTGGTATCTGGGCTTCTACCGTTGTGGTAGAAACTTTTAAAGACAAAGACCCTGAATATGTTGTGATTGATGAGATAGCAGGGTATATGGTATCAATGATAGGATTTTATCCATCCTGGCAGCATCTTTTAATAGCTTTTATTTTGTTCAGAATTTTTGATATCCTCAAACCTCCACCAATCAAAATGTTTGAAAAACTCCCTTCAGGTTTAGGAGTTATGGCCGATGATATTATTGCAGGGATTTATACCTGGATAATTATGTTTATTCTGGTTAAGTTTTTTGGGATATGAGGTATTTATTAGCAGTTTTATTTCTGATATCAATGGCTTCAGCTCAAGGGCTTTTATATGGAAATGTTATTTATCTTCCACCTACAGAAAGGGCTGTTGTTGTAAGTAAATCAAAGCAAAACCTGATTGTGGTTCAGATTAAAAATGGAATTCCTGAGGTTGTGGACAGTTCTGTTGCAATCACAGGCGTTAAGTTTGGAGATAAGAAAGAGCTTGGAGATATGAAAACACCTGAAGGTGTTTATTTTCCAAAAAGTTATAAACCTAAAAATCAGCTTCCACCTGCCTATGGGATAGGTGCCTATCCATTAAACTATCCGAATGCCCTTGATAAATATATCATCCACAGGAATGGGGATGGTATCTGGATACATGCAACAGATAAGGAAAATCCTTTATTTTTTAGCTCAAAGGGATGTGTAATTCTTACAAATAGGGATTTTGCAAAAATATCAGACTACATAAAGATTAACAAAACACCTGTTATTATTCAGGAAAATTTTGTAATGCTGGATGAGAATAAGTATAAACAGCTTAGACAGAGTATTGATGATTTTTTAAATAGATGGCAGAAAGTTCTCCTTGATATTTATAAAGGCAAAACAGATGGAATATTTTCCGTTTATTCCCCTTATTTCAATTTCGCAGGTGGAGATATTTTTGACCTGAAAAAACAGTTTAAAAAGGAGTTTTACTCAATAAATAATAATGAACCTTTTGTGCATATACTCAATAAAAAGGCTTTTTTAGATAAAAGAAGAAACCAGACCTATTATGT
>JALWLQ010000203.1 GCA_027084095.1 Persephonella sp. | reverse complement strand
GGCGGTGAGATGGGAAAGGCTATTGATGCAACAGGTCTTCAATATAAAACCCTAAACACAAGAAAAGGTCCTGCAGTTCGTTCTCCAAGGGCACAGGCAGATAAAGAGGAATACAGAAAATATATGGTAAATAAAACCCAGAATACTGAAAATCTAACGGTTATAGAAGGAGAAGCTACAGATATATTCCTGAAACCCCATTCAAACGAGGTAGAAGGTGTTGAGGTAGACGGAAAACTTAGAATAAAAACAAAATCCGTTGTTGTAACAACAGGAACATTTTTAGATGGTGTTATTCATATAGGAGATAAACAGATACCTGCAGGAAGAATGGGGGAAAAACCTGCAACAAAACTTCCTGAGTTTTACAGAAGAGCAGGTTTTCCACTCCAGAGATTTAAAACAGGAACTCCTGCCAGACTGGATAAAAGAACAATTGATTTTTCAGGTCTTGAGGAAGCTCCTGGAGATGAACCACCACCAAAGTTTTCATTCTGGACAGAGCCTTACGGTTCATACTGGTTCAGAGAAGGTCAGAAAGAACAAATTCCTTGCTACATAACATATACAACACCGGAAACCCACAGAATAATAAGGGAAAACCTCCACAGAACAGCCCTTTACGGTGGTGCAATTACAGGGATTGGTCCAAGATACTGTCCATCAATAGAAGACAAAATTGTAAAATTTGCCAATAAAGAAAGACATACAGTATGGCTTGAGCCTGAAACAAGGAACGGGATAAGCATTTATCCAAACGGCCTTTCAACATCTCTACCAGAAGAAGTCCAGTGGGAGATGTACCGTTCTATTCCGGGACTTGAAAATGTGGTTCTTCTAAAACCTGCCTATGCCATTGAATACGACATTGTCCCACCAACAGAGCTTTATCCTACCCTTGAAACAAAAAGAATAAAAGGGCTTTATCACGCAGGGAACTTCAATGGAACAACAGGATACGAAGAGGCAGCAGGACAGGGACTTGTTGCCGGTATAAATGCAACTCTCAGAGCTTTAGGAAAAGAGCCATTTTATATAAGAAGAGATGAAGCCTATATCGGAGTTATGATTGACGACCTTACAACAAAAGGGGTTATAGAACCTTACAGGTTGTTTACATCCCGTTCAGAGTACAGACTTCATCTCAGACAGGATAATCCTATTCTCAGGCTTTATGAAAAAGCATATAACCTTGGAATGCTGACAGAAGAGCAGTATAGATATGTAAAAGAAACTGAAGAAGAAATCCAGCAGTGGCTTGATAGATACAAAGAAGAAAAAACAAAAGTTGGAGAAAAAACAGTAACAGCCTTTGAGCTTTTAAAAAGACCAGAAATGGATGTTGATAAGCTAAAAGAGTATGGAATTCCTATACCTGAGAGGGATTACATAAAAGAAGAAATAGACATAAATGTTAAATATTCAGGTTATTTTGAAAGAGAAAAAAGAATGAATGAAAAGATGAGACATCTTGAGAATATAAAAATTCCGGAAGATATAAATTATGAGGAAATTCCAGGATTGAGAAAAGAAATCGTGCAGAAGCTAACAAAGGCAAAACCAATGACCCTTGGACATGCTGCAAGGCTTGAGGGAATTACTCCGGCAGCAATAACAGCAATAATGATACATCTTGAGAAAATAAAAAAGGGGCATTAAGCCCCTTTTCCGTTAAGTCTGCTTTTTAGCAGTTTTCCTGTTTTGAAATGAACTGTTTTTCTGGCAGGAACAAGGATTTTTTCACCTGTTCTTGGGTTCCTTGCCATTTTTTCAGGTCTTTCTTTAACTTTAAATGTTCCAAGACCTCTGATTTCTATTTTTTCTCCATTTTGAAGGCCTTCAATCATAGCCTCAAAAATTCCATTTACAATCTGGAACACTTCCTTTCTGTCAAGATGTGGAAATTCCTCTGCAATAATCTCTATCAGGTCTGACTTTTTCATTTATCCTCCTCTATCTGATTGATATCAATTTTCATTATTTGTAATTGCTGGAGACATCTATCACATACAGGTTGTCCATCTTTTCCAACGGATACGTCATAAATCCAGCATCTTGGACATTTTTCTCCTTCTGCCT
>JALWLQ010000202.1 GCA_027084095.1 Persephonella sp. | reverse complement strand
TTGATTTTCCATTAAGGGAAGACTTTTTTGAAACAAAGAAAAATATGGGAATTCCAGAAGAAGTTCCTCTGGGGGTTTCTAAAAGAGCTTACATCACAATAACAGGAGTAGCAAAGACCCTGAAAAATGAAAGGGTTTCTAAAAAATTAGAAGAAACCAATTAGTTGGTTGATTTATCAATTTATTTTAACTTTTTTAAGTATTCTCTGGCTATAACGTTTTCAGGGTCTAATATTAGAACATCATTAAATATCTTTTTTGCCTCTTCTTTTTTTCCAGTAGCAAACTTTAATAAACCAAGTTCAACCAGGAAGTTTGTATCTGTAGGGTATAATGCAAGCATCTTATTGATAACTTTTTCTGCAAGGGTAAATTTATTTTGCATCCTTAGAACGAAGGATAATCTTAAATTTCCATAGTAATTGTAAAAATCTATATTTAATATCTGGTAACAGACCTTTTCTACATCACTGTATCTATTTTGAGACAGTAGTGGTAAAGTATATCCTAATTTTGCTTCTACAGAAGAAGGTAATAATTTCATGGCTTTTTCATAATGATAAATGGAGTTTGCATATTTTTTGTCAAGGTAATAGAGCCATCCTAATCTTAAATTTATTGTATACCCGTTTGGGTATTCCTTATATACAGGTATTAATGCTTTTATAGCATCTTCATAGTTCCCACTTTTCTCGTATTGATAAGAACGGTAATAAGCATTCTTTATGTCTTCATACTCTATTCCAAATGAGAAATAGGATAGTATTAAGATTGATAGTAAAATCTTCTTAAACATGTTCTAACCTCTAAAATGTAGCTCCAAGAGTGAAAAATAAAGATGTTAATTCTGAGGTTTTTGTGGAATTAATTTCTTTAAATCTGTCCTGACTTATTCCTGCACTAATTCTTGTTTTTTTGTTCATGTTATAGCCTATAGAGAAGGCATATCCAGATTTATATTTTTCAGAAAGATTATACACAACAAAACCATCATTTTTTACAGCAAAAGTCTGTTCTCCTATCCAGCCTGATAAACTTAAAGTAAATTCTTTGTAATAGTAGGATATATTCTGTTCTATAGAAAGAAAGTTCTTACCAAAGCCCACATCATCAGAAAGTCCTATGTAATAACCTCTTGTCTCAAGATAGAAACTGCCGTAATTGTAGTAATCTCCTATATAAAATCCTAATTTAGGTGATACCTGAAATACAGAAAGACCTGATATTGTCTTGGTAACAGTAGTAGAAGAAAATTTCCCTCTCATATAGGTGTAGGTTTTATTAATCTCATAATTACCATAGTAAGAATACGAAAAATCCACACCTATATTTCTTTTGTATTGTTCATACAGCTCTCCTCCAACAAGAAATATAATTCCCCCATCTGTAGCTTTATCGTCAGAGCTTATATAGTGCAGTCCTGCTTTAATCTGGGTGTTAGGTAAGGAATAATTCCTATATAAGCCAGTATAGTCAAACTGATTGAGAGTTCCTCCATCAAGATACTTGATATTGGTGTAGCTTACACTTCCTTCTAATGTATGTTGATTGTTTATTCCCATATATCCGAACAATCCCATATAATAACCGTAGTCTTTTGCTTCAGAATTAGAGTAATTTAGATAACCGCCGAAAACCATAGCATCATAGTTGATATTTTCTATTCCGTAAGCTAAAGGGAATATTAAAAGAGTAGTCGCTAATATTTTTTTCATTATACTCCTCCTATTTTCTCTTTAAGTTTAATTTCTATATTATCAACTTTTATACTTTTAAATCCAATGAAATCATCCAGTTCAACAAGAACCTCTTTATTAATGTTTAATATAGGAAATTCAACATTTCCTTTTATTTTATTTTCAGAAATGAACTCACCTTTATATTTTACTTTCGCAAAGTTATGATTAAAAGAGCTAATAAAAAGAATTACAGATTTTTCAATCTCTGATGTTACAGTTTTGATAGGAATATAGTCTTCCCACTGAATACCTTTTTTATAAAAGAGAGGTAGCCTTGGAAGAGCAATAAAAAACAGTTTTAGATAGGGGTCTTTGCCGTCAAATCTGTAAAAGTAGAATGTTCCTTCATATTTTCCAAAGTAAAGCTCCCCTTTCCCTGAAGCAAAGTAAAATGTGCCGTCTGGAGCCATTTTTACAGTAAGGTGGAGGGTATCAATCTTCTGACCATCTTTTAGAACATCAAAAGAAAACTGGTAATCTAAGATAAATGACATCTTTAGTTCCAGTGATTTATCAGGGAAAACAGGTTCAACCGTCTCCCCTTCTTTTGGAAGGTTGTTTGAATAAAACATCTTTCCGGATATATAACTAACGAAACTGAAAGGAAGAGTATAAGAACCTATTTCATCAGAAGGCTGAACCTGAATGTGAATATGTGGCTGTGGTGAGTATCCAGAATTTCCACACAGTCCTAAGAAAGTTCCAATTTCTACCCAATCCCCTTCCTTAACCTTTATAGAATGTTGAGCGAAATGGGATATCTCAACATAAAATCCCCTAATATCATGAATGATAACCAGATTTCCCCAGTTGTTATCCTTATCAACCTGACCTATTGGATTGTCAGGGAGGTGGGAAATCACCTTTACTACCCTTCCCCTTACAGGAGACAGAACAGGCTTTCTGTAAGCATAGTAATCCTCAAGATTTAACCCTTCATTTTTGTAGGTTTTTCCTTCTTCGTCTGTTATAACAAAGTCGTATGCATATCTCCAGCTTCCTTTATGTGTCCATTTACCGTCAAATCCCTGCCAGACAGTCCATTTTCCAGAGAAAGGCAGATGAAGTGTTCTTTCATAACCTTTGAACCTGCTAACATTTGTTAGATAAAAATCCAGTGTTTCTTCAGGGGTTTTTCTTATTACCCGTGCAATTAAAGGAAAACCAAGAATACCCAGAACATATAGAATAGTTAAAGAGATAAAATTAAAAGGTAAAGTAAATGCTGGAATTCCATACAACGACCAGAATGTTTTAACAGCTGAAAGTATAATTGTGGAAATTACTACTCCTATAATGGCGATAAAGTAAGTTTTTACAGATGGAATAAGGAAAATTCCTCCTAATACCATAGCAATTAAAATAAAATTAAAATGACTTATATCTGAAAATGCCTGGTAAAAAGAGCCTGTTAAAAAACCAGCCACCAATGTTCCTGTATAGTATCCTATGACAGAGAGCATAAATAAAATTCTTGAGATTAAAAATATAGTTATGGCAAATATCAGTCCAATAAAGGCATCAGGTAAAAAGAGTATTGTGCCAAGAGATTTTAGATAACCTATTATCCAAAGAGGTAAATAGCTTTCCAGAAAATCAAAATTTGTATGGGGATATAAAGATACAACGAAGAGATTGGAATAATTTGAGGCGGATAGATAAATTATTGAACTTATGATAACAAAAGGTAAGCTAAAAATCGGAAGTCTAAGATAGTACGAAAATACACTATGAAGCATTACAGAAAAAATTAAAGTAAAAATTCCAGCTGTTATAGTAAAAAATATAGTAATAGGTGTTATTTTGAATAAATAACCTATAGACAATCCGACAAGCAGCGGGTTATAGGTATAAAAACCAGAAGAAAGGAATTCTTTTTCCATATTTAAAAATCTTGCAAATAGATATGCAGATATAAAGGATATAATTCCAGCAAGACCTATATTGGGATTTATAAAAGTAGATAGAAGAAAAATCCCACCTGCAATATAATTTTCTACAAAAAATATCTCTGAATAACTGTTTAAAACAGCTTTCAGGTGGGATTTATAGGAGTTTTTCATTTATATCTAAGTCCGTTTATTTTAATTTTAATTTATCAGGTAGTCTTTCTCTCCTTTCTATATCTGTTATATCCTCTTTTTCTCTTATAACTTCAACCGTTCCGTCTTCCATTACCATAACAACATTTGGTCTGTATTCTATAAACTGCATCCACTGGGTATTGTTGTAAGCACCAACAGGAGAGAATATCAGCCTTGTTCCCCTTTCAAGGGGCGGTAGGAGAGAACCTTCATCTATAACATCAATATTCATACATAAAGGTCCGTATATAACAGCAGGTTCGTTAGTTCCCTGAACTTCCCTATCAATCTCTATATTAAACTTATACCAGAATGCTGTAAACAGAATATTGACCCCTGCATCTGCCACATAAGCTTTCCTGCCGTCAGGCAGTCTTTTTGATGCGAATATTGTTGTTATCAGATATTCAGCCTCATCAACAATAGCCCTACCTGTTTCCAGAATTAGCTTTGGGAAATCCCCTGGTCTAAGGTTTGAATAAAGGGCATCTGTTATTTTTTCTGCAAATTCATCAACTGATGGAACTAAAACATCAGGTGGTAGGTATGTTCCTTTCAGTTTATTTTTTGAAGGAAATCCGCCACCAATATCTATATATTCAATCTTAAAGCCAAAGTTATCCTCAACCTCGTATGCAAACTTTACCATTTTCTCAACTTCTTTTGCATATGCTTCCGGCTCAAGAATAAATGTCCCTATATGACAGTGAAGACCATTAAGAATTAGTTTATCACCTGCCTTTATCCTTTTTACTGCGTCCATTGCCTGTCCTGTTTCCAGATTAAAGCCAAATCTACTCCACTGGGGATGTATCCCTGTGTCCATGTTTAACCTGATTGCCACCTTTATCTGTTTGCCAAGTTTTTCTGCAACCTTTTCAAGGTCCATAATCTCATCAAAATGGTCTATATGTATCATCGCACCTTCGGCAGCAGCCTTCTCCAGTATGGAGATAGGCTTGTAAGGACCATTAAATATTATGTCTTTCCCTTCTATTCCAAGTTTTCTTGCTTTTTCATATTCAAAAGCAGAAACAACCTCAGCTATTGCACCCTCCTGATGAAGAACAGCACATACTGCCTGAAGGTAGTTTGTTTTGTATGACCATCCAAACTGAACATTTGGGTATCTTGAGGCGAATGCATTGTAAATCTGTCTGTATTTTTCTCTGAGTTTCCTTTCTGATACAACAAAAAGAGGTGAACCGTACTTTTCCACAAGCTCATCAATCGGAACTCCATCAATATCCTTTCTAACCTTTCTTGCATAAAGGGGAGAACTTCCAAACTTATTCATAAAACCGGTTTCAAGCTTTGTTATGATTGGTTTTTCATATCTCTTTTTCATTTCAGCTTTCACCTCTTGTAATTATTTTTTGAAACCTTTCCATATCTGTAACAAGGTCGTCTGTAAACCTTACATAAAGCTTTCCTGCCTCGTAATCCGGATAGTCTATAACAGGAAGTTTAAAGGCTTTTCTGACTATGTTAGAGGCTATATTTATTCCAACACCTGTTGCAAAATACGACCAGGCAGGAAAACGGGGGTTGATCTCAATAAGATAAACTTTGTCATTTTCTATATCCACTATACATTCAAGCTCAAAAGCCCCCCGCCATTTGTAAATCTCAATAAATTTTCCTGCTGCTGACAGCATTTTTTCATTTTTTATTGTCACACCTGTCCATATCTTCCCCAGTTCTGTGATCCACATCTTTTTTATTCCAACCATACCAAGAGAGTTCCCTTCCCCATCTCCTGCTGCAACAACATTCATCTCCTCACCTGATACGACCTGCTGAACTATGATAGGATATCCCCACTGGGCAACAATTTTGTTGTAGTAGCTGACAGCCTCCTGTGTTGTGTAAGCCCTGTATGCTTTATAGAAAGCTCCCTTTACCATAACAGGAAGTCCGATTTTTTCAACAGCTTTTATAAGCTCATCATAAGATGTAACCACCTCTGATTTTGGAATATCTATTCCTATGTTTTGTGCTATCTCTGTAAGTCTATCTTTCCCTCTCAGTTTAAACTGCTCTAATGTGGGCAGAAATGTTTTTATTCCGTTTTTCTCAAGCTCTTCTGCATATTTTATATAAACAGGTAGCTCTGCATCTAAGACAGGAAGAACAAAATCAAGCCCATAAGTTTCCTTTATGTAGTAAAGCCTGTTTATGAATGCATCATGACCTCCTGATGGATAAGGCATTATGAAAGACCTATCTACAATCCAGTCCATGTATATGCCCGGCTCCATAGCATCATAAGCAAGACCAACTATTTTTATGTTCAGGTCTTTGTCCTCTTTCAGACTTTTTGCAACACCTATACCGGGACCCGGATTATCAACAGCATTTATCCCGGAAACACCTACTATTATCTGTTCCATTGTATTCCTCCTAAATCAGCCTGTAGCTTCTGAGTTTCTCAACAAAATCCACAAAATCCCTTTCTGCTTCTTCTTCCGAAACCTCAAAATTTTCGGTGATGTCTTTTATTATTTCTTCCTGAGATTTTCCTTCTTTTAAATCTTTGAGTATTAACAGTCCTGTCTGATTAACTGTGAAACTTTCCCCTGTTAATGGGTCAAATACAAAACCCTCTTCATTTATTGCAAGCTGAGAAAGTCTGTTCATTATCCTACCTCTTTTTTTATTTTTATATAGATATATGATAATAATATACCTAACGTAAAATTGTAAAATATAAATCTGTTTATTTGACCACACCGACTAATTTTCTGAGCTTTTCTATCTGGTCTCTTAGTTCTGCTGCCTTTTCAAACTCCCAGTTTTCTGCAGCTTTCCACATCTGTTTTTCTAATTCTTCTATCTTTTTCATAAGGTCTTCTTCTGTTTCAACATCTTCAGGGATATAGTCGGCATATTCGTAAATACCAATCTCTTCAAGGGATATAAGCTCTTTTATTTCTTTCTTAACAGATTTTGGAGTTATACCGTGTTTTTTGTTGTATTCTTGCTGTATCTTTCTTCTTCTGTTTGTTTCCTCTATAGCTTTTTCCATTGCTGGCGTAATCTTATCGGCATATAAAATGGCTTTTCCGTGGACATTTCTTGCTGCCCTTCCTATTATCTGGATAAGTGCTGTTGTAGACCTTAGAAAACCCTGCTTATCAGCATCTAAAACAGCAACCAGAGAAACCTCAGGTATATCAATTCCTTCTCTAAGAAGGTTAACTCCAACTATAACGTCGTATTTCCCTTCTCTCAGCTCTTTTATGATTTTTGCCCTTTCTATTGTGTCTATTTCAGAGTGGAGATAAATAGCTTTTATATCTCTTTCTTCCAGATAATCTGCAAGGTTTTCAGCCATTTTCTTTGTAAGGGTGATAACAATAGCCCTTTCTCCTCTTTCTTTTATATTCCATATCTCATTTATAAGGTCATCTATCTGTCCTTCTGTTGGTCTGACTTCTATTTCAGGGTCAAGAAGCCCTGTTGGTCTGATAATCTGCTCTACTATTATACCTTTGCTTCTTTCTATCTCCCAGTCTGCAGGTGTTGCTGATACATAAATAGCCCTTTCTATTTTTTGTAAAAACTCCTCAAATTTCAGTGGTCTGTTATCATAGGCAGATTTCATTCTCCAGCCGTATTTAACGAGATTTTCCTTTCTTCTCCTATCCCCGTTATACATAGCCCTGACCTGTGGAATAGTGACATGAGACTCATCAACAATAAGTAGATAATCATCTGGGAAGTAATCCATCAGTGTATAAGGTGCTTCTCCCGGTTTTCTGCCATCAAAATATCTTGAGTAGTTTTCTATCCCTTTACATGTTCCCAGTTCAAGCATCATCTCAATGTCATAGTTTGTCCTCTGCCAAAGTCTGTTTGCCTCTATCTCTTTCCCTTGTCTTCTAAATTCCTCCACCTCTTTTTCTAAATCAATCTGTATCTGTTTTATGGCTTCTACCATGTCGGGTCTTGGGATAACATAGTGGCTTGCCGGGAAAATAACTGTAGTGTTTAGCTTTTGTTTTATATCCCTGTTAAAAAGGTCTATCTCTGTTATGTTGTCTATCTCATCTCCGAAAAACTCAACTCTGATTATCCTGTCTTCTGCGTGGGAAGGGATAATCTCAACAGTATCTCCTTTAACTCTGAATGTTCCCCTTTTAAATGAAAAATCATCTCTAAGATACTGAAGTTCAACAAGTTTTTTTAAAAGCTCCTGCCTGTCTATCTGCTGACCTACATACAGATGAAGCCTTAGCTTTTCATAAAACTCAGGTGTTCCCAGTCCGTAGATACAGGAAACAGAGGCAACAACAATTGTGTCAGGTCTTTCTATAAGGCTTTTTGTTGCAGAGTGTCTCAGCCTGTCTATTGCATCATTTATGGAGCTATCTTTTTCTATATAAAGGTCTTTTTCTGGAACATAAGCCTCTGGCTGATAATAATCGTAATAGGAAACAAAATATTCGACAGCATTATCAGGAAACAGCTCTTTTAACTCCCTGTAAAGCTGAGCAGCAAGGGTTTTATTATGTGTCAAAACAAGGGTAGGCTTACCGTATTTTTCTATAACATTGGCAATAGTAAATGTATTATGGACAAAAATTCCACCAAATCCAGCTAAAAATGTTTCATTGTCTCTAACAGAAAAGTCGTAAACATAACCATCAAACTCTATTTCTTCTATACTTTCTATCTTATTCCATCTCAGATTGCTGTATTTTTTTAGGTCATCAGCGTATATATCTTTTTCCTCAAAACTTTTAATTATTTCTGTAAACATTTTGAAGGAAGGATTTCTTTCTCCAATTCCTATCGCAGAAAGTATCTGCCTTTTGGCAAGTATATCTTTTTGAAGAAGTTTATTTTTTTCTCTTAGCTTTTTAATTAGCTTTCCTGTAAATGGAATTAAATCAACATTTGTGTTGTATTCTTTGTTTGATAAGATTTTTGCTTTTTCTAATTTTCTTTTAAGATTAAATCCAATATGTTTAAGATAAAGTTTTATATTCTCTACTCCTGAAATTGTTATCTGATAATAAAAATCTCCTTTATGATTAGTATTCGTTGCTTTTTTGAATACTTTCCTTACCCTTCCCCATATGCCAAGTTTTAAAAGTGCATATAGAATATCATTTGCTAATTTTTTACTTTTTGTGGTAAGGGTTATAGCGTCTTTTTCAACTGTTCCATCGCCATCAAATGTTGCTCTTAGTAAATGACCTAATTGTTTGTCAGATAGATTTAAGAAAAATTCAGGAAGTTTTTTATCTTCTGATTTTTTTCCAACTAAATTTCCTAAAAATTCTGCCAGAATTACATTATTTGCTTTTATGTCATACTTATGAAAGTAAGGTTCTAAGCCAAACTCTTCTAAAAAGTTGACCACAAGATTTTTATAATAGTTTTCATCTGTAGAAATTGAGATTGTTTTGCCGTTTGAAAATCCTTCTGCTATATAAATCCCAAGAAACTCTAAGAAGTTTCTATCTAAGACAATTTTATTATGAAGTTGATTTTTAGATGTATTAGTTTTTAAAGCTATTTCTGATTTATCAATTTGGTTTTTAAGTAGTTTAAGAGGAACTCCAGTTTCTCCCTGATTTTTAGCACTTGCTTCTTTTTGTGTTAGTCTTTCTCCTGAATATAATTTTTCATAATTTTCCTCTTCACACTCAAAATAGATATGGCTTTTATCTCTTTCTATATAATCTGTTATATAAATCTTTCTAACAGGCTCTTTTGCTTTTATAAATGGATTTCTTGGTATTGGGACAAAATCTCCTTCTTTTAGCTGTTTTGTTTCATAAAGCCCAAATCCTTCTTTTTTAAGTGCATAAAAGTTATGGTCTTGTGTTGTGATTATACTTCTTCCATCGGAAAATTTAATCTTAAGTAATTTTCTATTTTCTTTATGTTTTGTAATTGCATATAAAGGCTTGATTTCTTCTTTAAATGTCTTTGGGTTAAAGCTAAGTGTGAAAAATCTATCTTCTGGCAGATATGTTATATATTCATTTTTTACAAGTATCGTTTCAAATCTATTTGAAAGCTCATCAAAGACTTCACTAATAGGTTTAACAAACCATTGAATATTTTCTCCGAATTTTTCACCTATTAAGACATATTCTTCAGGATGCAGACTTTTCCCTGTTCCAGTGGCTCCCAGTAGAACCTGTTCTTTTACTCCGTGTTTCAGGTTATTATAAAGCTGTTTTATTGCTTTGGGCTGGTCTCCAGCAGGTTCAAAGGGCAGTTTTATACTAAAAGGACTTTTTGCCATCTTCCTCTCTCAGATTTTTTAAGAAAAAGATATTATAAAAATGTGAAAAATCAATAAATTTCTCCTCTTGAAGCAACCCTGATTATGAGAATTATAAGTTCATCATCTTTCTGGTCAAAAATCACTCTATACTTTCCTACTCTTAGTCTTTTTAAGCCTTTATATTTTCCTTTTAAAACTTTTATGTTGTTTTTCATTAAGTCTGGATTTTGGGAAAGGATTTCCAGTTTTCTTATAATAAGCTCTTGTATAGGCTTGTTTAAACTATTTAACTCTCTTAATGCGGTTTTAGTAAATTTGATTTCATACATATATTACTCCAATCCGAGCCTTCTCTTTACTTCTTCAAATGGTATAAGTTCTTCTTCTCCCCTTTCTACTCTTTTAAGTCTTTCTTCAGCAATTTTCACATCCAGATAGTCAAAATAATACATAAGGGCATCTCTTATAATATGGCTTTTCTTTTCTCCAAGTTCTTTTGCTATGCTTTCAAGCTCATCAGCTATTTCTTTATCAAGGGATATATTCATTCTTACCGCAGGCATTGGGTTTTCCTCCTTTTGTGTATTTTTATACACAAATTTAATACTAATTTTATAACTTTGCAACCTGAGAAGAAAGTTCATAAGATATTAATCTTAAAACTTTCAGAGGAGAATAAATGGAGTTTTTGGTAAATCCGAAGTTTGAGGAATATCTGGAAAATCTTTCTATAGAAGAAGACCCGATAGTTTTAGAGATGGAAAAATATGCTGAGAAAAAAGATTTTCCTATTATTGGTAGGGAAGGGGGACGGCTTTTATATTTGCTAACAAAACTCAAAAATCCCCGTCTTGTTGTAGAAATAGGCTCAGGTTTTGGTTATTCTGCTTACTGGTTTGCAAAAGGATTAAAAAAGGGGAAAGTTGTTTTAACAGATTATCAGGAAAAGAATATAAATCTTGCTAAGGAATTTTTCACTAAAGCTAAATTATTAGACAAAGCTGAATTTAGAATTGGAGATGCCATTGAAATAGGACAGGAATATAAAAATATTGATATACTTTTTCTGGATTTGGAAAAGGCAAAATATATGGAAGCAATAAAAGTCCTGGAAGAAAATCTTTCTCCAGATGGGATGGTAATAGCTGATAATGTTTTGTTTCAGGGGAAGGTTTTATTTGAACCTGAAAATAAAAAGGCTAAAATATTAAACCAGTTTAATAAATATATGTTTGAGAATTATTTTTCGGTTATCCTTCCAATAAGAGATGGGATATTAGTTGCTGTTAAGAAATCTTAGAGCTCTATCTACTCTAAAACCTCTTTTTAAAAGAGAAATAACCTTCCTTTTGTCCTGTAAGATTTTAGGATTTAATAGTATAGATTTTAGGATTAAATTCCATCCTTTAGGAATATCTCCATATCTTAGACAAACTTCCCCAACATGAAATAAAAAATCTGCTTTATAGCTATCAGGAACCAAATTTTTATAATCTGAGTAAACTTTAAGGGTGGCCTTATAAAAACTTATATTGTTTTTGCTGGTTCTGTTCTGATGTTCTCTAATAAAAACAGTATCTTTATCTAATAATTTTATTTTTAGACCTTTTATAAAACTTCTTACAAATATTTCCCAGTCTTCCCTCATCAAATATTCTTGCTTATAGAAAGGGAATTTGCTTTTTTTAAAAGCAGAAGCAGAAGGATATCCGATAAGACCTGAAAATATAATTTTTTCTATAGACTGTATACTTTTTTTTGATTTTCTTATTGTCTCTCCTTTTTCGTTGATAAAAGTTCGTGGAAAAGAATAAACAATATCAAATTCTTTTAAATAAGGTATAACGGTCTCTATATAATTCTCTGCCCATAGGTCATCATAATCAAGGAAGAAAATATATTCTCCATCTGATAATTCAACACCTTTATTTCTGCTATAAACCCGTTCCATATTTTTTTCATTTTGATGATAAATAATTTTATTTCCTATTAGTTCTCTGAAATTTTTAAAAATTACGTCTTGTGTTTTATCTGTAGAACAATCGTCAATGATAACAATTCGAGTATTCGTGTACTTCTGATTTAATACACAATCAACGGCTTGTTTTATAAACTTCTCTCCGTTGTAAACAGGTATAACAACGCTAACTTTCTCCATCTTTTTTCTGCATCTCCCAAAGGTATATGTACTTTAAAAAGCTATAAACTGTAGCACTGATAGCAACAATAAAGCCTCTTATTCCATCAAGGAAGCCTCTTTTTAAGAAATATTCTCTTATAAAAGATGCCATAGGATTTAAAATTATTTTGTGGAGTTTAAATTTCTTTCCTTTTTTATGCAATTCAGAAGCAGCTATATATGAATAATTAATAACTTTAGTGAAGTGTTCTTTTATATCTTTATAGGAGTAATGAAATAAATCCCCTTTAATTTTCTTTACTTTTCCATCAATTACTAAGAATTCATGGATTTCCCCTCCTTCCCATCGGGGATTTGAATTTTTATTAACAAGTCTTAATTTTAAATCAGGCTGCCAGGCGTATTTCAAAGGTTTTCCCAAATAAACTGTTTTTCTGTTTATAAGGTATCCATCTGCAAAAGGGTTTTTTATAGCATCTATTATGGATTTTTTAAGCTCTTTTGATACTACTTCATCACAATCTAAAAATAAAATCCATTCCTGAGAGCATTTTTCCAATGCTGAGTTTTTTTGTTCCCTGAACCCTTTCCATTCCTCAATAAAGACTTTTGCACCAAAACTTTTAGCAATTTCAATGGTTTTATCTGTTGAACCTGAATCTACCAGAATAATTTCAGAAGCTATATCTTGAATTGCTTTGAGTGTTCTACTTATATTATCTTCCTCATTGTAAGATATTAAAGCAACAGAGAGAGGTAATTTATCCATATTTTTCTCGTAGTTTTTTATTAAAATACTCAAAGTATTCTTGAGCCTTCTTTTCAACTGTGTAATTTCTAATATTTTCTAAGGCTAATTTTGAATAATGTTTTCTTACATTTTCATCTTTTAAAAGACGAATGATATTTTCTGCTAATTTGTCAATATTTTTTTCAGGTACCAGTATACCTGAGTTTTGTAATACATCTACATGACCACCCTGACTGTCAAATGCAACAACCGGTGTTCCTAAAGCCTGAGCTTCTAAAACCACATTTCCTACTCCTTCCCATAAAGAAGGAAATGCGAACACTTTAGAATGAACTACATATTTAAAAGGATTTTTTTTGTATCCAAAGAAGAAAGTATCTTTTTCTATATTTAGGCTTTTGGCTAATTCTTTAAGACTTGGCATAAGGGAACCATCTCCAATGATAACAAGGTAAGCTTCTTTAATTTCCTTTTTAATTTTTGGAAAAGCTTTTATAAGATATTCTTGTCCTTTTTGGACTTCAACTCTTCCAACATTTATAACGACAGGTTTTTCAAATATCCTTTTCTCTTCAGGAGTTAAATCTTCCTGAGCCATTGCCTTGATTTTTTTTATATCTATATAGTTGTATATTACCTTTAATTTTTCTTTTTTTACAAAGAATGCTTTATTGACGTCTTCTTCAACTGCTGTAGAGACAACTATTATTCCGTCTAAATTTTCATAAATTCTTTTCATCAAATATCTGTATGGAAGTTTGTACCATTGTTTGTTCTCCATATAATTATATGAGTTATGGACTGACCCTAAAAATACTGTTTTGGCTTTATCTTTAAGAAATTTTTTAGCTAAAGAAAGAATAACATTCTGTGTAAGCATATAACTTAAAACAATATCGTATTTTTCTTTTTCTATTAGATTTTTTAGGGCAATAGCTTTTCCTATTTCTCCTTTTCTGTTTAAAACGTGTAGTTTAAAGGGAAGAGATTTTATATCATTATCTACTCGTTTATTTACTGCAAATTCTACATCTATATTGTATTTTTCCTTTAAGATGTTAGCTAAATCTATAGATAACCTTGTGGTGGCAGAAATATCCCATAAGTTATGGAGATAGAAGAGAACTTTCATTTATCCTCTTTTTTTAGAAAAATTATATCCTATCCTCCTATGCTTGTCATTATTCTTCTGCAGTCTGAGAATGCGTAGCCTGATTTTAGGATTTTCTGGTTTGAAAGTTCTTTTTCTACTATAACTTTTTTTATAAATCTATCTAATTCTTCATCTGTTCCATTTCTAATTACAGGTTTTGCATCTATCTCCTCATCTGTCCTGAGGCATAGCTTTATATGTCCTTCTGCTGTTAGTCTGAGTTTAGAACAGCCATCACAGAAGGGATTTGATATAGGAGTAATAAATCCTACTTTTGTGTTGAGCTTAGGCACTTTGTAAACTCTTGCTGCACCACTTCCTATGGATATAGCAGGAATTAACTTTCCGTATTTTTCTTCTATTTTTTGTTTTATCTCATCAAGGGGTTTGACTTTTTCTTCCGACCAGTTTATAAGCTCTCCACCTATTGGCATCATCTCAATAAATCTGACTTCCACCCCGTATTCTGCTCCAAACTCAACGAAATCCAGAGCCTCATCCTCGTTTAGACCTTTTACAATAACTGCATTTACTTTGATTGGGTTGTATCCCAGTTCTTTTGATACTCTAATGCCTTCAAGGACATCCTCAAGTCTACCTTTTGTAATCTGATAAAATAGGTCTGGCTTTAGGCTGTCTATGGAAATATTCAGTCTATCTAAGCCGGCTTTTCTCAGTTCTTCTGCATGTTTTGCCAGTGTTATTCCATTTGTGGTAAGGGATATATCTTTTATTTCCGGAATTTCTCTTAGCATTCTGACCAGTTCTTCTAATTGTGGTCTTACAAGGGGTTCTCCACCTGTTATACGAACTTTCTTCAATCCGTATTTTGTCATTGCCTTTACAAGTCTTGCTATTTCCTCGTATCTCAGGATTTCTTCATGGGGAACAAACTCTGAATTGTCAGGACGGCAGTAGAAACATTTGAGATTGCATTTATCTGTGACGGAAACCCTTAGGTATGTTATTTCCTGCATCATCTTTAATCTCCTTAACCGTTATTACTTTTAAGATATAACAAAAATTTCATTATTACAAGAAAGAAATAACGGTTTTTAATATGGAATTATTTCAGGGGAAAAGCATTGATGTAGCTCAATTAGGATTTCTGGATTATTACAAACTTTCTTTCAGGTAATCCTACAAATTTCATGGATAAAGTATATGGTTTTAGCTCTTCTTCAACTTTTTTTCCTTTCATGATAATCAGATAGCCACCTTCTTTTAACAGGTCTTTTCCCCATTTTAAAACATCAAAAGTATCTCCTGTGGCACGGCTCAGAACAATATCAAATTTTTGGTTTATATTCTCTGCCCTGTCGCACAACACCTTATAATCCAGCTCAAGTTCTCTTCTAAGCATTTCCAGAAAGATGCATTTTTTCTGAACAGCTTCAATCAGGTACATATCAATTTTGTTTCCATAGTATATCTTTACTGGAACTCCGGGAAATCCCCCACCTGAACCAAGGTCAGCTATTTTTTTGCCTTCTACCGATATGTCTGTTCTTTCAAAAACTTTAACAAGGGTAAGACTATCTAAAAAGTGCTTTGTGATTATTTCCTCTTTTTTACGAATTGAAGTAAGGTTATAAACTCTGTTCCATTTGGATAATAGCTCCAGATATTTCTCAAATTTTTTTAACTGATTTTCATTTAGATATATTCCGTTTTTTTCTGCTAACTCTTTTAGTTTTTGTATCATTTCAAAACTTTGCCTGTTTTGATGTAAAAAATATACAAGTCAAGTTCTGCCTGGGTTAAACCTATATCTGCGGCAATTTTTTCAAGAGCTTCTTCACATTCAAGGTAAACTTTTTTGGTTATGGTTTTTCTTGGTTTTACAAGACCTTTTTCAAACAGAAATCTGGATATGTGCCTGTCAATAATAGCAACATCATCAAAACCTATATTTCTTAAAAAATGACTGGCTTCTTTATATCCATATCCATATATAGCTTTAACCAGTTTTTCCCTTGCTTCTTTACCATTTTGTTCCTTGGCAATGCTCAGCATAAAATCTTCTTGTTCCCTTAATCTTATAATCCTTTCTGTCCTCTGGGCAGCAAATCTATGCCCTTTTTTTCTGATAATCTCAAATAGTTTTTCAAAAGGATATTCTTTAAATCCTTTTATGCCTACTTCTTTCTGGATTTTAATTCCCATTACTGCGGATGAGTTGGCAGTCAGAATGCAGAAACATGCCTCTGAGAATATATCAGCCTGATAAGGTTCAATATCAACAAATGGTCTAAAATCAAATGTGGTTAAATTTTTCTCTTTTAGAGCTTTAAACTCTGATATTCTTTGATTAACGTATTTTTCTACTTCCTGTTTTGCTTTTTCTACTTCTTCCTTAGCAGGTATCAACTTTCTTCCTGTGCCAGATTGTATCCGTTGTAGAAAACTCCTTCGTTATCAACAAAGAGATTATGAATTATCTTTTTATTGAGAGCAACTTTTTTGTTATCAAAGATAATAATAAGGTTATTGGCGTTTCCTATTGTTTCAAATTTAATTTTTTTATTGAATTTTAGTTTTACAGACTGGCCTTTTGTGAGTTTTATAACTTTTTCTTTTCCATCTATATAGGCTGTTATCCATACATAATTTTTTGCTTTTAGATGTATATTTCTTATGTTTTTTATGTTTCTTTCAAAATCTAAATTATTTGTGGTTTTTGTATTTTCTTCAGGAGAAGAGTTTAAAAGGGATAAAAAGACCACAAATCTGTCTTCCTCTTTTTCTTTAAAGGAAAATGATAAAGCTGTAAACAGAATAAGAACTAACGCCCCGAAAACACCTTTAAAAAACTTAAAAAAAGAATTTCGTGGCTGGTATTCAATCTTTTCTTCTTTTTCTTTTTTTAGCTCTTCTACAGGAGTTTCTCTTGAAAGTTCTTCATTTATACCGAAATGATTTAAGAGGATTTTCATCTGGAAATAAGCATAAGGTTCTTTTTTAAGATAACTTTCGTCTTCTTCTAACCTTCTGATAATATCAACAGGCAGTTTTGTAATCTTGTGAAGGTCTTCTCTGGATAGACCTCTCTTTTCCCTCTCATCTTTGCAAATCTTAGATGCTTGAATGAGGTCAATCAATATTTAAAACCCTAAGTTAGTGATATGGTAAAGTATAACATTAATAATAATTTAAATTCAAACTTTTTTCCTGTGAAGAGAGTTTCCCTAACTGTCCAACTGTATGTGCTCCGAAAATTCTTATCTGGAGATTTCCATCTTGTATGTCTTTTTTATGTTCTATTAACTCATTTTTAATTTTTTCTATATCACAGCCATAAGAACCATCTAAAAGGGTATCACTCCAGAAATCTATAAATTCTGTTGCTGTGTCTTTCCCTATGTACAGGTTTTGAGATTTTCCATTCTCATCAAATTTAGTTTTCAGTTGTAATTCTATTTTATCTCCTATACTTAGTTGTATTTCATTTCCTACAATAAAAACTGGATGTGTAAAATTCCTTGGTTTTTCAAGGGGAATTTCTTTTAGAGAAGTGTCCAAAATCCATATCTGAGTATTTGATTTATTTAGGAAGCATACTTTTTTATCTTCCAGTTCTAATATCTCACTGATTTTTGCTCTGAGTATTCCTTTTATTGAATGGGAACCCCATAAAACTGTGTGGAAGACAGGTTTTTTGTTTACTTTCATTACAGAGGATATTAAACGCCAGTTCATAAAATCAAAATCTTTTTCTGTGCAAGGTAGTCCCAGTTCTTCTGCAAATGTTCTGATTTGTTTTATAAAAAGTAGTTCTTCTCTACTTCCAGGAAGTCTTCCTTTACCGAAACTAACCAGTTCCTCCACAAACTCACTATTTCTTTGCTGAAATAAAGCAAACATACAACCGCAGTAATTTTGGTGGTATAGCTGGTTCTCTTTGGATAGTTTGTTCATCTTTTCAACGCCGCCACCTTTACGGAAGTCTATCGCAACAAATTCCAGACCATATTGGGATGCTACTTTCTCACCTACAGATTTTAAAACCTGAAAATCTTTTTTAGGGCTCATCATGAGAACAGTTGTAATCTTGTTAAATCCTTTTTCTCTTGCCCTCTGTGCTGTTTTTTCCAGTCTGACATCATGGCAGACAGTGCATCTTGCCCCCCTTTCAGGCTCATTTTCCAGTCCTTTAACTGCTGTTAGCCAGTTCTGGATATCATATTCAGCCTTTTCACAGTTTATCCCAAGCTGATTGCATACCCTACGAGTTTCTATCCATCTTAGTTCATATTCTTCCTGGGGGTGTATATTAGGGTCATAGAAATATCCTTCTATGTAAGAATTTGGGAATTCCTCTTTTATTTTTTGTAGTGCATAAATTGCATCTACCCCGCAGCATATATGAACCAGAATTTTATCCATTTTTTTCTCCTGTATATTGGTTTAGTATTTCTTCAATTAGTTTGTTTAAGGTTATACCTTTTTCCTTTGCTTTTTGAACAAGCTTCTCTTTTAGCTCAGGGGATATGGATATACTTAATATATCCTTTTTGCCTAATATTTTCATTATTTTTTGTGGACTTAATCCTGTTTGTTTTGAGATTTTATAAATGGAAAGTCCCTGGGCATATAAATCAAATATTTCTTGATAATCTCTCTCCTTTTTTTCTGGGCAGGAACTCCATTTTAGATTGGAAGCTTTGTTGTTTTCCCTGTTTCCATCTATATGAACCACATATTTATAATTTTCAGGATTAGGGACAAAATACTGGGCAACAAGTCTGTGAACATAGAAAACTTTCCTTTTCCCTTTATTACTGAGCTGAACCTGTAAAAAGCCTTGCTTATTTTTAAATGGCTTTACCCTGAATTCCTTATATTTTTCAGGTAAAAGCCCATATTTCAATCCTCTATAGATATATCCTTTATTGCTAACGGCATAATTTTCAAAGTCATCTATTTTTTTCAGGATTTCATCTCCAAACTGATAGATTATCTCGCCCATCTTTACTCCTTTTTGCAATATTTAAATTTTTATACATTGCAATAATAAATATAATAGACATTATATTTGCAGTAAAGGGCTATTTTGTATAAAATCTCCTATAAAAAATTTTTTATACTGGAGAAGATTAATATAGGTTCATTTTTTACGAAATTAATTAAAAAGTAGTATCATAAGGTATTATGATTAGATTATTCATTAGAGAAGAGCAAAATATACGGATAGAGAATGTAGAAGACCTGTCCCGTAAGTGTAAACATCCTGAAAAAGTCCTGTGGATTGATATGATTTCTCCCACCGATGAAGAGATAGAATGGGTATCAAAAGAATTTGAGGTTGAATTTCCATCTAAACAGGAAATCACAGAGATAGAAATCAGTTCCAGATATTTTGAAGATGAAGAAAGTATAACAATTAATGCCTATTATCTAATAACTACCGAGGGTGAAACTCCCTTTAATGAAACAGTAACATTTATCCTGAAAAAACATCACCTGATTACAGTCAGATATAGAGAACTTAAGACTTTCAAGGAACTTGTTAAAAAACTTATGATGAACCCAAGTGCATATGAAGATGGATATTATGTTTTTGCTGGACTGCTTGAGATTAGGATTGATACAGACGCAGACACTCTTGAGTTCATAACCAGAGAGATAAGCAAGCTTAGTAAGATTATTTTTACAGGTATTGATATAACCGAGGAGATATTCGAGTCTATTTCGTATTTTGAAGAGATGAATATGACCATCAGAGAAAACTTGATAGACAAGCAGAGAATTTTATCCTCGTTACTCAAATCATACAAAGTACCCCGTGAGGTAAGGGAAGAACTGAGGATAATGATAAAAGATGTAAATTCACTGATTGAATATACTACATTTAATTTTGAAAGACTTGATTACCTTCAAAACACTTTTCTGGGACTGCTTAATATCCAGCAAAACCAGGTTATAAAGATATTCACAATTATGTCTGTTATATTCCTTCCTCCTACACTGATAGCAAGTATTTATGGTATGAACTTCCAGCACATGCCTGAACTGGCATGGAAGTATGGTTATCCTTTTGCAATAGTACTGATGATAATTTCTGCTTTGATACCACTTTATATTTTTAAAAGAAAAGGCTGGTTGTGATTTAGATAATTTCTTTTAAAAATCTTGACTTTTTTGTTCCAGATTTTAAAATAAAAACACAAAGGTTTTCCAGGCAGGGCAAATAAATCAAGGAGCGAACTTATGGCAGAAGCTACCAAACCTGTTGATACATCAGTTGAGGAAGAGATTGCCACCGAAGAGACCACTAAAAAGTCCCTGTCTAAATATTACACATACGAAGATTACTTAATTAATAGAAAGGTTACTATCCTTTATGGGATAACCTTCTTCTTTATATTTTTATCTGCAGTAGTTTCTGAAATTTTATCCCTTGTTTTCGATGAAGGCTTGCTCAGTCCGGTTCAGGTGGTTTTCCATAGTTGTGCTTTTGTAGGTTATGTTACTACATTTTATTATGTATATAAGAAACAGGATTATATAGAAAGAAAGAACACAGAAATATTTGAAAAACAGGAAAAAATAGAACAGGAAGAATTAAAAAGATTTCAGTAAGAAGTATAAAAAATTCTTATATTGCCGATAATACCTTATATAAAATACTTCACATAAAGAGGTATTGAAATGTCCTCATTATTCTTTTCATTATCTATAGCTGGACAATCTCTGCTTACTTACAAAAGAGCAATGGATAATGTAAATAAAAATATGACCAATGTGTATTCTGAAGGTTATTCAAGGAGAGTTAATCATTTTGCTGACTTACCTGCCAGCAGCGTATATCTCAAGAAGATAGAAAGAGTTTTTGATAATTCTCTTTTTAACAGGTATATTACCACTAATAATCAAAAAACAGGATATGAGAATTACCAGGATATTCTACAGCAGATAGAGGATATATATAATGACATTCAGGGTTCAGGACTTGCCAGCGAATTAACAGATTTTTTTAACTCTTTTAATGATGTTGCTGTTAATCCAGATGATTTAGCAGCACGGTATGAAGTAATGTCGAAAGCTCAGGCTTTAATAGGCAGGATAAGAAATAGCTATGATACCCTTATAAACATAAAGGAAAAAACATCTCTATCTATAAAAGACAGCATAGGGCAGTTAAATGATTTATTAAATCAGCTTGCTTATGTAAATAAAAATATAAAATTTTATTCCTACGATGAAGTTAGATTAAATGAGTTTCTTGACGAGAGGGATAGATTAGTTAAAGAAATTTCTTCTTTAATAGATGTGAAAGTTAGAATAAACGAAGATAATACTGTAGACCTATTCACTGCAAAAGGTTTTGACCTTCTGGTATTTGACCAGGCAGCACCTGTAACTTACGATATAGATGGAAATAATAATCCTGTTGTTAGGGTTCGGGGAAATGATATTTCCAGCATACTGGAAAATGGAAAAATAGGAGGATATATAAAAGGTATTGAAAAAGTTAATGAAGCAATAAACCAGTTGAATGACTTTACAACAATATTTGCTCTTACCGTTAATAAACAGCACAGACAGGGATATGACCTGAATGGGAATACTGATATAGACTTCTTCGGAATTGACCCTGAAAGTTCAGAAACAACTATAAATGCAGGGAACATTGTTCTTAACATAACAGACCCAAAGCAGATAGCAGCTGCTTCCGACCCTGCTTATACAAACTCTGACAACACCAATATTAAAGAAATAATAGATTTACAAAATGATATAAGCGGGGTATTAAGTAGCTCTGAGGAGACAGACCTTTTGTCTGACGCTTCCATAACATTAGGAAGTATAACTTATACACTTAACAATGTAGAAAACTATAATTTAATAAAAGAAAGGTCTTTTCATGAATTCTATAGTTCAGAAATAGTTACACCTGTATCAACAGAATTATCTCATGTTAAGAACCTTACCGAAGATAGTAATTTTATACTTGATGCAATTGACCAGAAGATAAAAGAGTATTCAGGTGTAAATATAGATGAAGAACTGATTAACCTTACTAAGTTACAAAGGGCATATGAAGCATCTGCCCGTATAATAACTGTAACAGATGAATTATTGCAAACTGTATTAAATCTTGTTAAGTAATTATTAAAATTTATATTTTAAAAACCGATAATGAACACAAATTTGAGAACTAAGTAGAGGATAAGAATGAGAGTTCCAGATATATCCTTTTTTGATACGTTTATTAAATACGATAAGATAAGAGAAAAGGATATAGAGAGATATACACAGCAACTTGCCTCAGGTAAAAAAATTCTAACTCCATCAGATAATAGTGTAGATAATGTCAGGTCTTTAAGATTTAAAAAATTAACTGCAGACCTACAAAGTTATGATAGAAATATAGATTTGGTAAAAACCAGTTTAGATATTGCAGAAAGTACATTAAGAAATATTGTTGAGACAGGCCAAGAGCTCAGAGTTGATATAGTTAATATTTTAAATACGGGGGTTCTTGATTATGAAGATGCCCAGATATATAAAGATTTTTTCCAGTCTATGAGGGACTATATAATAAAACAAGCCAATGTAACCATAGGAGATACAAGAATTTTTGGAGGTGTAAAATCTCAGGTAGACCCATTTGATGAAAGAGGTATATATCAAGGAGAATTTTTAGATACCACAGTTCCTGTTGCAAAAGGAGTAGAGCTAAATACCACTTTTATAGGAAAGGATTACCTTGGTACTATTCCTTCAGGAGTGTGGGTGGATACAAACTCTAATAATCTGGTTGATACTAATGAAGTCAGCTATAAAATAGGTATAGTAAAAGCAATAGATGATATTATCCAGATAATTGACCAAGGGGATATTTCCAGATTATCAGCTTACTTTTCGGATATGGGATATACATCTCCTACTGACAATATAGTTGGTACAGGAGAAACAGGAGTATTTACGATTAGTTATGGGTCTACCTCTTTTGATGTAGCTTATGATGATACAATGACACTGTCTGATTTGGTAGATGCTATCAATTCTAACCCATCAAATGTAGATGCTGAAGGAAATAGGCTGGTAGAAGCCTTTGTTTTTCAGGACAAAGATGGTGTTTATAGATTAGGTCTTTCCGGTCAAAGTCCAGATATAAATATCTCTGTGCTGGATACTTCTGGCAGTCTTCAAAAGAGAATTGGGGAAGTTAGAAGAATATTAGACACTTTTGATAAAGGTTTTGAGCAGATATCACAGCACAGGTCTATGATAGGAACTCAAATAAATGTAGCTGACAATCTAAAGGAAATAAATCAGCAACAAATAGTAGAACTTCAAGACCTGATTTCCAAATTGGAAGATGCAGACTATGCAGGGACTATCGCAGAGTTAGAAAAAGCAAAAACAGCCTACGAAGCTCTCCTTGCCTCTATATCCCAGAATAAAGATTTGAGCCTTCTTAAATATTTTGGATAATATTTACCCGTTCTTTAAATAGGCTTTTATTCCTGTTGCTTTTTTTTGAGAAAATTGAATTTCTTGAACCGTTTCTTTTTTTAACTGTTCTACTCTATTTAATATCTCATCTATTAAATGCTGTATTTTCCCTATATTTTCCTTATTTATAGATTTTTTTATATCTTCATCAGATATGTTTTTAAGCTGGGTAATAAGATAATCCAGTTCTTCTAAATCCTTAATATCCTCCAATTTTAGTTTTTGGTTTTTAAGAATTACGAATATATCCATGACTTATTCCTTTACTTTTTTTGCAGCCTCTTTGAATCCTTCGTATATGGGAGTGAGAACTTCTATTACTTGGCTTATCTTTTCTTTATCATCAGAAACATTTGCTTTAAGCAGCTCTTCTAAACAGAATTCATAAATACGGTATAAATTCTGGGCAATATCTCCTCCTTTTTCCATATCCAGTGAGGCTTGAAGTACAGCAATTGCATTGGAAACTTTTGATAAGCTTTCAGCTTTTGTCTTGGTATCTTTCTCTTCAATAGCATAGATGGCTATATTCAAAAGGCTAAATATTTCCTCAAAGACTTTTATTAAGAGTTCTTCTTTTGTTTCCACAGTGTCTAAATTCTTGGTATAAGCAGTATATGGATTTGTCATATTACCATCTCCTTTCCTATGCATTATTTGTATCAGGAGTTTGCAATCCTGCAGCAAAGTTCTGTATTCTCAACTGTAGAGATTGCATCTCTGAGAGGTAAACCTCAAGTCTTGCAAATTTAAGTCTCATCATTTCTATTTCTTTATTTACCCTTTCTGTTAAAGATTTAATCCTTTCATCTATATCTTGTATACTGTCGTCATATCTTTGGTTCATTCTTGCTACATTATCAGAATAAGTGTTTATGTAATTTTCCAGTGTATCTGCAAATTTTTGTAAAATATCTTTAGCATCACTCCTATCCAGAAAGTTGTTAAGTTCTTCCTCATTTATTTTTATATGTCCTTTGGTGGTTTCTGCGTCATCACTTACAGTATCTAATAAACCATATTTTCCTAATCCATCTGATATTATACGAAAGATAGAAGATACCATGGTGTTTAAACTTCCTTCTCCTGCTAAAGGTTGGTCTTTATCTGTTGCTGCATTGACGGTGTCTAAAAGCTCATTATAGGCATTAACAATACTTTCTAATGCTTTCTCTATCTGGGAATTATCTTTTTCTATAGTAAGTGTAGTTGTTCCTATGTCATTAACGGTAAGAGATACCCCTGTAATGAGGTCTTCAAATGTATTATCAGAACTTGTAAATGTTATACCATTTAATACTATTTCAGCATCCTGAGCTGCTATGGTTTCAAATGTTTTTGTGGTATCTTCACTAAAAACTCCAGCAGTATCATCTCCTGGGTTGGAAGTGTCATCTATACTTAGTATTCTATTATCCAGACCTGTATTCTTTGAGGTTATTATTAATTGGTAATCAGGGGATGAAGAACTTCCTAAATTGATAATCGAGGCTTGTAAATCTTCAGATTGATTTATTTCATTCATTATTTCATTTAAAGTCTTATTTGTATAATCCACAGTAAATGTCGTTGAAACGCCATCTTTAAGATAGTTTATAGTTAATGCCCCAGAAGTTGTTATTTGTGCATTTGTATCAGTAATAGTGTTTACTGTTCCTACTTTAAAAGAGTTAGCCTGAGCCAGTTGTTTTACCTCTAAGGTATAAGAGGTTTCCAGGGCGTCTTCAGTTACCGTGGCTGTAGCTACTTCTGGGTTTGAGAAAACAGCTTTTTTTGTTTCATAGGTTGAATTTAGGGATAAGGAATATATAGGGTCTTTAAAAGCCTCTATTTTGTCCTTTATAGCTGAAAGTGCCTGTTGTTTCGCAAGAAGTTTAGTCTGGTCTGCTTGGAGCATATTAACCGGTATCATTTTAAGTTCTTGATATTTTGCCAGATAAGATTGATAATCAAAACCTGTTCCAGAAATTCCACTTATATAAAATTCTCCAGCCATTTTTACCACCTACACTTTTTCATTAAATAGAAGTCCTGCAACTTCATCTAAATATTTAGCTATTTTTAGCATAACTTCTGGTGGAATTTGTCTTACTACTTCTTTAGTTTCTCTATCCACGATTTTAACTACTTTTATTCCTGTATCTTCGTCAAATTCTACTTTCAGTTGAGAGTTTAGCATTTCAAATTTTTTATTTAAATCTTCGGCTGCTTTTTTTAGAATATCTTCAGGGATTTCTTTTTTTATTTCCTGCAGATTGGACTGATTTTCTTGAACTTTATTTATCTGTTTTCTGTCTAAAGCTTCAATGTTTTGGGAATTCATATTTATACTTGCTTGTGTTCCAGAAATGGCTTTAATATCCATCTCTCTTCCCCATTTTTTTAATTAATTTTGCTCTTTAGAATTCCCATGGCAACTGGGAATTCTAAAGAACAGGGGGAAATCCCCCTGAGTTTATTATCTGAGAAGCTGGAGAACAAGCTGTGGGAGCTGATTTGCTTGAGCAAGCATAGCCATACCAGACTGCATAAGTGTTTGTTGTTTTGTGAAGTTGGACATTTCTTTAGCAAAGTCAACATTTCTAATACGGGATTCTGCTTCTCTTGTTTGAACAGCAGAGAAATCATTATTGTCTATAAGAGCCTGTAGGTTTATCTGGATAGAACCAAGATTTGACCTTAAAGTATCAACTTTCTTTATAGCTATATCTATAACCTTCATAGCAAGTTCAGCACTTGCATTACTTGTAACATCAAGGGAGTTAAGGTTATTTAAAGTAGCTGGGCCTGTTGCTACTGTAACACCCAGAGCACCACTTACACCTGTCAGGTCATAGCTGTATGAGTCAGGGCCAAGTACAGTTAAGTCTCCCACTTTAACTCCTGATGCTGTTGCTGTTGCTCCGTCTGTAAGAGTTTGACCTGTTCCACCTTGTATAAATTGACCTAAATTTATATCTGTAGTATTTCCTGTGGTTCCTCCTGCAGTAAGAGTAATTTCTACAGCAACTGTTTCACCGTCTGTTTCAAGCACAAGTTTATTATCTACTGCTTTTGCAGTAAGGTTAAGACCATTTGCTGAAGCTTCAGAGTTAATTTTTTGCACTAAGTCATCTAAGGTTATAGTTTCACCTGCTCCGTAAGAGATGGTAAAATCAGCGGTGGTTTCTGGTCCAACATAGAATTTTATATCTACAGAGTCATCACTACCTACAGTTATGTTTGTCCATGTTGCATCTGCAACACTCTGGTTTTTTACAGTGGCTTCTATACCCAGCTCCTGAAGAACACTATCACCATTAATCCAGTCTGCAATTCTTTTTGCATCGGTTATTTCATTAGTGGCAGGTGTAAGTGTTCTACCTGCTATTGAAATAGTTTCTGTTGATGCAAACTCAAAATCTGTTCCACTTATAACATTAGCCACAGTATCTGCACCATTTGTGGTTGCTCCTGTTCCACTGACCACATAAGCACCTAAATCTTTTGCTCTTGCACTGTCAATAGATATAGACAAGGTCTGGTCTGCTCTTGCTCCGTAATGTATTACTTTGTTTTTAAAACTTCCATCCAGGAGTTTAATTCCGTTAAACTCTGCACTGTTTGAAATCCTATCAATAGCATCAACAAGTTTTCTTATATCTTCTTGGAGAGCTAATCTTGCAGTTGCGTCGTTAGTATCAGTTGCTGCTTGCTCTGCCTTTGTATACATGTCAGTTAGCTTTTCATAGATTTGAGATAATGAAGCTTCGGCTATTTGTGAAGCAGAAATACCGTCCTGTGCATTTCTGGAACCCTGTTCTAAAGCTTTAGCAACTAAATTTAACTGGTCAGCAATGAATAAGCCAGCTGCATCATCTTTTGCAGAGTTAATTCTGTAACCTGTAGCAAGTCTTTCCAGTGAAGTGTTCAGATTTCTCTCTGTCTTCATGATATTTACGTGGGTAAATTCTGCCTGGAAGTTGTAGTTAATTCTCAGTGCCATGACTGACTACCTCCGATTTTGTTTTTTCTTGGAGTTTATTATCGGAGGGGATTTTTAATTTTTTAGGTAAATTATTAATTTTTTGAGAATTGACTTCCTAACCCTATTAAATTAAGCGTTTAAAATTCTTAATATAAATTTATAAGAAGAGTATAATAGGTATGGGGTGAATTTAGATAAAGTATGTAATTACTTAATCATCCTTGATTTAGGTTAGTAGTTGTCAACCATACTTTATAAATCTAAATTATTAATACAAATCAATTCAAATATTTAACAGTTAGGTTTATAATTTGTTATAGGACTAAATATTAATGGAGGATTGATTATGGCAAAGGTTGTGGTAGTAGGGGCAGGATTTGCCGGACATTATGCGGCACTTATTTTATCCGATGCCCTTAAAGGAAAGGGCAACCATGATATTACAGTAATTACCAGGGTTCCTAAGTTTACTTACATTCCTTCTCTTGTATGGGTCGGAATTGGTAAGATGAGTGTTGACCAAGTGCAGTTTGACCTTAAACCTGTTTATGACAAAGTGGGAATTAATCTTGTTCATGGTGTAGCAAAAGAAGTTCATCCTGACGAGCAATACGTTGTTGTTGAGCTTCCAAACGGAGAAACAAAAAATGTTGATTATGACTACATCATTATGGCAACAGGTCCTTATCTGAATTTTGAAGGAACACCAGGTCTGGGACCAGACAAAGGATATACCCAGTCAATCTGTACTCCTCCTCACGCAACTAAAGCAGCAGCAGCTTATCTGGAACTTGTTCAAAGAATGGAAAAAGGGGACAAAGTAAAAATAGTTATTGGAACAGGACACGGAGCTGCTACATGTCAGGGTGCTGCATTTGAGTATATCTCAAACGTTCATAATGACCTTGTGGATAGGGGACTTAGAGATAGAGCTGAAATACTTTGGGTTTCAAATGAACCAGCTCTTGGAGATTTTGGTATTGATGGCCTGGAGATGAAACATGGTGGTGAGATATTTACCGGCGAAGAAATGGTTCGTTTCTTATTTGAAAAATATGGTATCAAGTGGCAGATTAAATCTCATGTTAAGCAGGTTGATGAAAGCAAAATATACACCATTGATGTAGATGGAAATGAAAATGAAATTGAATATGATTTTGCAATGCTGATACCACAGTTCAAAGCTCAACCTATTAAATGGATAGATAAAGATGGAAATGATATAACAGACAAAATGTGTAATCCTGCAGGATTTGTAAAAGTTGACGCTGTATATGGAAAACCTTATGATGAGCTTGATGGCCCAGACTGGCCAAGAACATATCAAAACCCACTTTATAAAAATGTATTTGCAGCAGGTATTGCCTTTGCACCTCCAGGACCATTATCAAGACCATCTCAGGCTCCAGATGGTTCACCAATAGCACCAGCTCCACCAAGAACAGGTTATACAGCTGAACTTTCTGGTAAAGCAGCAGCTTTAAATATAGTGGATATGATTGAAGGTAGAGAACCATCCCATACAGCATCTATGGCAGAAACACCAGGTCTTTGTGTAGCTTCTCTTAAGCATCATCTTTTAACCGGTGAGGCTGTAACTATTGCTATTTATCCAGTTGCAAGAAATAGAGCTGCATTCCCAGAATATGGTAGAGACCTTGATAACTGTGTAGCAGAAATTGGACTTGCAGGTGCTTGGTTCAAATGGTTCTTACACCATGCATTCCTTTACAAGCTTCAGGCTAAACCAGGCTGGAAGCTTATACCATAATTAAAAATTAATGGAGGGATTAGATATGAGCGATACAAAAAGAGAAATGATGGAAAAAATGTGGAAGTATAGAAAAAATCTTTTTATTCAATTGATAAGATTTGTTGTATTAGGATTACACTTTAATAAGTTAGTTAAGAAAGCTCATTAACCAAAAGCCCCGCTTAAGCGGGGCTTTTTTATTTTATATTAAAACTTCTACAGATAAGTCTATCTCCTCAAGGACATTCTGGACATAGAGGGCTTCTTCTAAATCTCCTTCAAATACAACTGCTTTCCCTTTAGTGTGTATTTCCCATGTCAAAGCTTCTGCTGTTGCAAGGTCACATTTAGTAGCTTTCATTATTTGATAGATTACCTCTTCAAAGGTATGCCAGTCATCGTTATAAACTATTACTTTTGCCGGTAAGCCTATCTCTGTTTTTTTCTTTTCCTGAATGTCCGTCTCAAATCCTATGCCCATACCCTCAGCCTCTGTATAGTTTTTTATTTAAAATATATCTTTCTATTTGAGGCAAAACAAGATATTTTATAGATTTTCCTGTCCTTACTCGGCTTCTTATTTCCGTAGAAGATATATCTATTCTTCTACTGCTAAAGAAATAAACTACACCTGACTTTTTAGGATTAAGTTGATTATTTGTTTTTATCTCCATTTCGGAGAATTTATTTTTTATAAAACTGCTTATTGTTTCAAGATTGTCCTTTCCTCTTCCAACAACAATAAAATTGGTGTTTTTAATTAGTTTTTCTGGATTTTTCCATTTATCAAGGGTCAAAAATGCATCTGTTCCAACAATGAAAAATGGATAATAACCAAGTTTTCCTCTATAAATTTTTATTGTATCAATAGTATAAGATTTGCCTTTACGTTTAATTTCTATGTCATCAATATCAAAATAAGGATTATCTTCAATAGATATTTTAAGCATATTAAGTCTATCTTCTGGAGTGGCTTTACTGGGGTCTTTTAGAGGAGAGTGATAAGCAGGGATAAAGATTATTTTTTCAAGAGAAAAATACTCTCTTATATCCTCAGCTATTCGGAGATGTCCTATATGAACAGGGTCAAAACTTCCGCCGTATAATCCAATCATAATTTGAATATTATAAAGCCTCCCATAAAGGGAGGCTACTTTTGTTATTTTTTCTCTTTGATAATAGGCATCACAGTATAGATTGTGGCATCTCCTCTTCTGATAAAGAGTAGTACGCTGTCTGCTCCTTTTTTCTCTGCTTTTTTAATTTCTTTCCAGAAATCTCTAACTGTTTTCACAGGTTTTCTATTTATTGTTAAAATTACATCACCGGTTCTAATTCCAGCTTCTTCTGCAACAGAACCATATTTTACTCCCAGTACGAATACACCATAAGGAACTTTTGGAATTCTGTATCTTTCTACCAGATTTGGTGTTATATCTTTTACGATTAGACCGTATTTGGCTTCCATTTCATGGAGATTGCCTTCTGATACTTCTTCTCCTTCTTCCCAGGAGATAGTTTTGACTGTAAAGTCCATCTTTTTGCCATCTCTAATGACTGTGATTTTAATTTTAGTTCCAGGAGGGTTTCTCATAACATATTTTTGTAGCTCTATTATTTTGCTTACAGGCTTTCCATTGACAGCCACTATAATATCTCCAGGCTTTATACCTGCTTTGTCTGCTGGTCCTCCTTTCATTACCTGAGCAACCAGAACACCTTTTTTAACTCCAAAATGTTTAGCTAATTCGGGAGTTAGTGGTTGAATAACAACACCGATTTTGCTTCTTTTGACTTTTCCGTATTTTAGAACCTGTTCCATAACCCATTTTGCCTGGTTAATTGGCACTGCAAAACCAAGTCCCTGAGCACCCATAATAATTGCGGTGTTTATTCCTATAACTTCTCCGTTTAGATTAATGAGAGGTCCCCCTGAGTTTCCAGGGTTAATTGCTGCATCTGTCTGTATAAATCCCTCTCCAGGATGTCCTGGCATCTCTCTATTTAATGCAGAAATAATTCCCATTGTTACAGTTCCTTTTAGTCCCAGTGGGCTACCTATAGCAATTACTGTCATACCAGGTTTGAGTTTGTCTGAGTTTCCTAACTTTAGAACATTCTCTTCGGCGAACTTTTCTATTCCTTCTTTGAATGGAACAGCTATTAAAGCAACATCACTGAGTTTGTCTGTTCCCACTATTTTTGCATCCAGAACAACCCCATTTTTAAACTGAACCTTTATATTTTGAGCATTCTCAACTACATGGTTGTTGGTGAGAAGATAAACTTTTTTCTTTTCTTTATCTACTTTTACAATAAATCCTGAACCAAGCCCCTCTTGTTTTTGCTTAAATTCAGGAACATTTGGTATGCCAAAAAAGTCTCCAAATGGACTACCTGCAAAGGGATTTGCAACCTTTACCTCTTTTATTGTAAAAATGGTTGCAACTCCCGGTGAGACTTTCTCTACTAACTGAATTCTTTCGTTTTCAAGCTGTTGCATTAGAGAGGTGGCAAGTGATAATTGAAATTGGAATAGAATTAGAAGAATTAAGATAGGGGGGAAAAATCTTTTCATTTATCCATCCTCCTATGTTTTATTTTAAAACTTAAATTAAGCCTGTATTGTGAAAATGCAGTGAAAGCAATTATAATACTTTTATGAGGATAAAAGGATTTCTAATAGATTTAGATGGTGTTCTTACAAAGGATGAAAATTTTTCTCCTATCAAT